>JACDHA010000011.1 GCA_013821315.1 Candidatus Dependentiae bacterium
AGCTACTTTAGATACTGCGAACGTAGACAAAAACATTTCTCAAGATATTAAAATTAATGAAAGACACGCACCTTATGAATACACAGCATAGTATAGATTTTGAGAAGCTTATACACGAAGCAACCCCCCATTTTGCTCGTAGTGGTGGAAAAGGTGGTCAAAATGTCAATAAAGTTGAAACAAAAGTAGAGCTTCAGTTTAATATTCCCCAGTCAAGAGTGCTTGATGAGGATATGAAAGCGCGGCTTATGAAAAAGCTAGCAAGTAAAATTGATCATGAAGGAAATTTACATGTAAATTCTAGCAAAGAACGGCAACAACATGCCAATAGAATAGCTGCTGAAAAATTGCTCATTAAACTTATAACCTTTGGGCTTAAAGAGGCTAAAAAGCGAGTTCCTACCGGGCCCTCCAAAGCTGCTAAGCATAAGCGTGTAGAGACTAAACGCCAACATGCAACTAAAAAGAAATTACGCCAAGAAAAAAGTTTTGAAGATTAACTTGCTTTTAGTAGTTTAGGGGGCTTATCGTTAAAGCTAATATAGTTACTTAGCTTTTCAGCACACGGAGAATATGTGAAGCGTTTACCCATAAGTATGCTTATAAAAGAATTGTATGTACCTAAATTACTACAAAACAATGTATTTAAAAAAAGGCCCTTAAGCTTATTTTTTAAATTAGTTACCTTATAAATAGTACCTAAAAGTTCTTAGTATTATATTTTATAAAAAGGACATGTATCTGTATGAAATTACTAAAATATAAAATTCTTTCTCCTATTCTCTTACAATTAACAACTTATACTATGCATTTGCCAAAAGAACAAGCATGCAGCGTAAACGAGTCTGTAGTAAGCAATAGTGCTGAAAATAGTAATTTGAAGTTATATAGTATTCTTAAAGCTGACGAGATAAGAGCTAGATTAGCACAAAACGATTCGGATGCACTTGTTAAAGTCAGATCATACCTCGCTTCTAAAACACAACAAATATTTAATGCAATAGAGCATGATCAGAACGAAGTTGTAAAAAAGTTTCTTGAGCTAGGCTTTAACAAAGAAACAAAAAATGCAGCTGGTAAAAGTATGTTAGAGATTGCTTTAATTTATAACAGCAAAAAAGTTATAGATCTTCTTATGCAAAACAATTGATGTAAGGAAGATGGCTTTCTCAACCAAGCCATCTTTTTTATAATTATAATTACTTTAGTTTAATTTTGTTCTTTTAAAAACTAAGATTTTTGTCTACTTAAATGCACTTTTTAAAGTTTATTCTAAATTTAACAAGTTCTTGTTTTGCGTTTAAGATTAAGTAAACTAAGAAGTATAAAAATAGTTATAGAGTCTGTTAGAAATAAGAAAGAATGAATGAAAATATTTGTGCTATTGACTATATTATCTTTGTCTTATGTAAGTAAAGCAGTAGTGATAACTACTGAAGATGCTCAGAAGATTGGTCTTTTAGTCTGGAAAAATGAAGCTTTACAAAAAAGAGATTTACTTGTTTTCTGGAATGTATTAGAGTCTTTTCCTTCTTTAGGTATTGGCCATTGTATTTGGTATCTTGAAGGTCAAAGTGGTCCTTATACACAGCAGTTTCCCTGCTTATGTACTTATTTACAAAATCATGGTATTGCTTTACCCCATTGGTTAGAAAAGGCAAAAGAGATAGGAGCTCCATGGCATTCTAGAGAAGAGTTTTTAGAAGATAACCAAAGAACAGAAGAATTACGCTCTCTTTTATTTTCCACAATTGATTTACAAACAAAATATATGGTTGAACGCTTAGAAGAGCGGTTAACACTAATTATAAATGCTGTATCAGAAACAGAAAAAGCGCGTGTCTTAGAGAATATTGAGTTAATGAAAAGTACTTTGCTGGGTACTTATGCCTTAGTTGACTATCTTAACTTTAAAGGCGATGGTCTTAATTCTACAGAGAATCGTAAAGGAGAACGCTGGGGGTTACTACAAGTACTTTTAGGCATGTCTAGTGGAGTAAATAAAAAGACAGTTCTTAAGGTCTTTACTATTTCAGCAGCAGAAGTATTGCTTAGACTTATCAAGAATTCAGACCCAGATTACAACCCTATAAAATTTTTTAATGGGTGGATGAGTCGCCTTAGTACTTATTGCAATGAAACTATTTTAAATACTATATAGCTATTATATTTTAATTTTTATTTGCTAGTAAAGGCCACAATGTATTATCTTCAAGCCCATCAAGTTTAAAGATATAAGCGCCTTTTAATCCGTATTTTTTTGCAAGAGCAATTCTGCTAGCAATAGCTTGAGCATCTATAAAACAGACATAACGTGTCTCATTGCCTAATTTATAGGTAAACGCTAGCTCACCTCCAGCAGTACGCTTTGGTATAACAGTATAATTTTGAGAAAGAGATTGTGCTTGTGGATAAGATATGTTGCGTATTTTCTTAAAATAAAAATGGGACATAACCGTCTCTGGTTTAATGCTAAACTCTAACCCATAAGAGCCAATACCAAGTACTAACTTATGTGCTGGTATATACGAAAGCGCATACTGTATAATAGCTTTAAGCCATTGAGTTGAAGCATGAGAAATATAATAACCAGATTTCAAATAATCAGGATTATATTGATAAGGTGTACCCCATTCATCATATCCCATAAGGTGTATTTGATCGCAGCATTGGGCTAATGCTTTCTTGTAATTACGTGCTTGAATGCCCTTGCCTGGGTGCAGTGATACTGAGGGTGCACGCGCAGCTGAAGGTTTTCTATTTAAATGTTTATTTATAAAAAGCCCGGTGCTTGAATCGCTTACTCTACCACCGACACAACAACATAATAATTTGTTATAGCTGTGTAATTTTTGCGAAAGGGTTTTCATAAAGGAAATAAAGCTATTTCGATCTTCAGATTTAATGCGTTCGTAATTTATATTTATACCATCAAATTTGTTATCTACTACTAAAGATACCAGTTCATTAATATGTTTTAGCCTAGTACGAGAATTAAATAACAAGTTATGTAACAATTGGGTATTAGTAGAAAAAATAGTTGGTATAATTTTAATTTTTTTTAAATGACATTCTCGAAAAAAATTTTGCCAGACATTAGCATTTTTTTTAAAGGTATCGATTATCTTGCCTTGTTTGTTAAGTTCATAAGAAAAAGGGCTTAGTTGTTCAAATAAAGTAGAATGAGCAGATGCTACACTTAGTGCTTCTTTACATTTCCAGTAAGGCAACCAAGCACCTAATAAAAAACTTTGCGAATTACTAGAGTATACATTTGTTAACATTATACTATAAATAGTAATTAGAAAAAAATAATATCTCATCTGACTTCCCCCTTTAATAGTATTATAATTCAGAAAGGTTTCTAAAAACAATAGAGTATATTTGCAGAAACTAAAAGAGCATAGTATTTAATGGCATCCCGCCAAAGCAGCTTAATGGTAAAATGGCAAGCTGTTTAGATGGCATGTAGCTAGGCTGCTATACTGGCTTGACGGTTAATAGTCGTGGTGTAAAAGTATGTTTTTATAGCCTTTATATTTAGTTTGTCGCTATAATTACAAGGACAATTATAATTTTGTTATTTTTAGGTGTTGTATGCTTGCTCTATTAGAAGTTAAAAATTTAGTTAAAAAGTTTGGCACATTTAGTGCAGTTAATAACATTTCTTTTTCTGTTAAACAAGGAGAAATTGTTGGTTTATTAGGAGCTAATGGTGCGGGTAAAACTACTACTATACAAATGCTTTTAACAGCGATAACGCCAACATCTGGCTCTATTAATTACTTTGGGCTTGAACTTGCTACACATAGGTCAGAAATATTACAGCAAGTTGCCTTTGCAAGTACCTATGTTAAAATGCCAGGTAATATTACGGTATATAATAATTTAGACATCTATGGTCGCTTATATGGTCTTTCTGGTAAACAACGCAAACAGGTAATTGAAAAATATCTGTATACATTTGGCATGTGGCATATGCGTGATAGCCCAGTAGCTTTATTGTCTGCTGGACAAACTACTCGTGCTATGTTAGCAAAAGCATTTTTAGCTAATCCTCGTATTATTTTGCTTGATGAACCTACAGCTAGTCTTGATCTTGATGTTGCTTTAGAAGTACGTGCCTTTATTTTAGAGCAACGTAGGAAAAATGATTGCACAGTATTAATTACTTCTCATAATATGGATGAGGTTGCGGCAGTATGCGATAGAGTACTTGTTATGCAGCATGGAGCTCTTATTGCTAATGATACACCAGCACGACTTGCAGCTACCCTCAATCAAGCTCGTATAGAATTAGTTATTGAGCATAATCAAGAAGCTGCATGTACGTATGCTCGCAAACACGCTCTTGAGTATAGACTTAAAGCAAATACCTTTGTTGTACGTATTGATGAGTATAAGATAGCAGCCTTCCTTAAACATTTTGCAGCTGCAGATATTGAGTATAGTTCTATTACTATTGATAAGCCTTCGCTTGAGGACTATTTTTTACACATGACGCATAACCAGAAAAAGAATATTACTCTTTTATAATGTAACTCTAGAAAGTATATGCCATGAAATTACATCGTGTTGTTGCTGTAATGCTCCGTTATTTTTTATTATACCCAACGAGCTTTGGGCGTCTACTAGATATATTTTACTGGCCAATGCGAGATATTATTATGTGGGGTCTTACAAGTGTATGGGCATTTAAGACACAACCTGATAATGATAAATTGCTTTTTTCAATGCTTGCGGGTGTAGTTTTATGGCAAGTAGTGCTACGCAGTAATACTTCAACAGGCTTAAGTGTATTTG
Source organism: Candidatus Dependentiae bacterium (assembly GCA_013821315.1). Taxonomy (NCBI): domain Bacteria; species Candidatus Babelota bacterium. The sequence continues at coordinate 4,804 of JACDHA010000011.1, forward strand.
AGGATATAGTCTCACAAAATTTACTCAATATGGTTTCTACCCCAGTTACACTTTCAGAATGGATTGCTGGTATTATGGGCATGAGTGGGATACTAGCTTTTAGTGCTCTTGTCTTTAGTATTGTCATAGCTAAAATACTATATGGTATAAATATATTTTCTGTTGGCATAGTGTTATTGCCTTTGATTATTATATTATTACTTTTTGGTTGGTCTTTAGGGTTTTTTGGTGCATCATGCGTTTTGTATGGAGGTACTAAAGGACTTTCTTTTATCTATATTATATCTTGGTCGTTTGCACCGTTTGTTGGTATTTTTTATCCTTTAAGTGTACTTCCTAGTTGGTGTGTCAGTGTATCAAAAGGTATACCTGCTAGTTATGTGTTTGAGCAACTCAGATCAATAAGTTTAAATGGTACCTATGTCAGAGAGCAGTTACTCGTAGCATTTGCTTTAAGTTGTGTCTATCTTATAATTGCTTTAGCTATTTTTGTATTAGTGTTTAAACACAGTAAAGCTAGGGGTGTTGCGCAACTGCAGTAATATTTTTAGCATAACGGTATGAGGATGATAGTAGAAATTATTATTAAATGCTTAAAGCAGATTAAGAGAGCGAAAAGCGTCAGCTAATGTATGATAATCACCGTTTTTAAGTTCTATGCTAGTTATGCCAGCTGCTTGTGCTGCCTTAAGGTTCTCTTTTTGATTATCAACAAAAACACAGTCCTGAGAGTTAAGATTATATAGTTTAAGCATATGTTTAAAACATTGTATATCTGGTTTAGCATAACCAATCCGACTTGATATAACAATGTCTTCAGGATTAAAATCAGCAAATGTAGTCTGACCTGTCCATGAATTATAAATTAGGTCAAAAGAAGCACTGTCCCAGTTGGAAAGGACCATAAGGCGCGTAGTGGGACATGCTGTTTTGCAAGCATGTACTAGTTCTATGCCGGCTTTTATAGGTTTTACGGTACTAGCAAAAAGAGCAGGTGTAAAAAGTGCTTTAATTGCGTTGTCAACAAGTTTTCTTTCGGCATCGTCAGCTAATACTTGAAGTCCTCTGGAACTTGTTGATTGATCGGTTACTTGTGCTACAATTTCAGGACCTGTTTTTTCACCAGTAAACCACTGGTACATACAATAAGGTAATAGATTGTTTTTTTCGTCATAAGGCATGATAGAATCTTTAGGATACTCTTGTAAACTATCTAATACTTTAAACATAAGTGGTCTAATGTTAGGTATTTTAAAGTTAGTTATGCTATACCATACTAAAGAACCAATGCCGATATTTTTAGCCATACGCATTTTACTTACACGTAAGAGTATTCCTGCTATATCCCAAATGATTACTTTAGGTTGTCTAACGAGAGGAACTGCTTGCATAGGTAGAGTTATAAATAAAAATAAAATACAGTACCAGGCTAATTTGTTTATATAAATACGCATCATGCTTGTTTTCCTTAAGTTAAAAAATTAAAGTACATTAAGAGAGCGGAGTGTATCAGCTACTGTATGATAGTTGCCTTTATCAAGGTGGATAGCATGCATACCACATTTTTCTGCAGCTTTAACATTTTCTAGTTGGTCGTCGATAAAAATACATTCATGAGCAGCCAAGTTATATGTACGTAAAAAATGCTCAAAACAGTGAAGGTCTGGCTTTGCGTATCCTATAGAACCAGATATCATACAATCATCTGCTTTAAAGTGTTGGAGTATAACTTTTCCTGTCCGATTATTGCGTAGTAAATCAAAAGAAAGTCTATCCCAATTAGAAAGTATCATCATGCGTGTGGTGCCATGTGCTACACATGCTCTTAGTAGATCGCGCCCTGCTTTAATAGGTTTAACACCATGAGCAAATGTTTGTGGTGTAAACAGAGTATTTGATAAGCGAGTACATATTTTTTTTTGAGTGTTACCTGTGAAAAATCCTGGTTGATTATCTGCTTCTATAAAATCTTGTATTTGTTTATTAATAAAAGGCCCTGTTTGTTCTCCTGTTATCCATTTATACATACAATAAGGTAATTCTTTGCCATTTTCATCATGTATTATTGGAATGTTTTTTGGCATTGGTTCAACATGGTTAAGTACTTTAAAAAGTAAATCAGTGAATGCTGGGCTAGGCAAATGCGTAATAGTATAGTGTATAAGGGATCCTAATCCTATTTCGAAAGCTAAACTCATTCTGCTTGATCTAAAAAGAACTCCACCCAAATCCCAGACTATAATTTTAGGTTTAACTTTAGCTGGTTGTGCTTTATTATCGGCTTTAATTGGTAGTACTAAAAGAGTTGCAAAAAAAATAGAAATGACACTGTATTTGGTTAACATGTTAATTTCCTTAAAAGATAATTTTACAAGTGATTAGGCTAGTTTTTTTAGTATACTCTACTTAGTTTGGTATCTTAAAGAGTCTACAATAAGTTATACAAAAATTAAGACATATATTGACATTAGTAATTCTAATCTGTTATGTTTAGTGCAAATATAATATTATAATAACAAAAGTTACTACGAGGTATTTTCATGAAACAAACCTTTCTCTCTTGCGTACTAGCCACTTTATTAATAGTATTTTCAGTTAAGTCCATGGTTCAATTTGACAAGCAATTAACTTCTCAGGAGTCTAGACCTCAAAAAGAAGTGCTGAGTGATTTAGGGCGTATACTTAAAGTAAAACCAGACTTTATAGCTCTGGCACTTGCAGTTGAACAATCAAAAAAACCAATACCTATTTTAGATACTATCACATCAGATCAACGAGAGTTAACAAAACAGTTAATTAACACAAGGCTTGCTGATAGTGAAAATGATACATTGCTCCTTAAGTTTATAAAACAGAGTGCAGCGGATGTTTTAAATATACAAGTATTACGTAATTTTTTAATATTAGGAGCGAGTACTTCTGTAAAAGATCATCTTGGCACGGCTCCTCTTCATTTTTTAGTATGTAAAGAAAATGCACAAGAGATTGTTAAGCTTATTAGTGATTATGAAAAAGTTGATCTTAGTGTTGAGGATATGGCTGGCAAAACTCCTTTGCATTACGCTGTAATTTGTCTTGAAAAGCCAAATGATGGTGTGATAAAAAAAGCAGTTGTAAGATCTTTGCTACAATTAGGTGCTGACGTTACTAAAGAAGATAAACAAAAAAATACACCTTTAGATTTAGCCGTTAAAAGTACTAATAGAAACCTTATAGAACTATTGCGCTCATATAACGCTCCTGTAAGTCAACGTACTTTAGATAATGCTAAAAATAACTCAGATATTGTAGAACTCTTAAAAAGAGAATATCAGCCAAAAATGTTAATGCGTAGTGATGCATCACGTAACTTAAGAAACATATTCCAGCAATAATTTAGAGTACCTGAAGGTAGCGCAACGTATTAGCTAAAACGACATATTGTCTTTAGATGTATTCCATTCATGCTACAGGCTTGAGCTGATTTAATATTTTCTAGTTGATCATCAATAAATATGCAATTGTGCGGATCTAATTTATAGGTAATAATCATATACTCAAATGCACGGGGATCTGGCTTTGTGTAGCCTATGATTCCTGATAAAATAATATTATCTAATTTAAAGTTGCTAAACGCTATACGCCCTACCAAAGAATTATAAACTTCAGTAAATGAAAGACTATCCCAAGTATACTACGTAAAAAATGTGAGTATTAATTAAAAGTACTTTAAGCACATGAATCTTGATTATTTTGCATATTAAAACTAATTTTTAGATTATCAATAATGCAGCATTAATGCTAGTGCCTTACTGCTTGCTTTTTTCTTGCATTTTAAGCAAAAAAAAGTATAGATTAAAATTAAAACCTTGCTATGCTGACGGATAAAAATAATGATGGTAGAGTTATTTAATAAAATTAAGAATTTTGAAGAACATCATCAAGTATTATTCGCTTTGGTAGTAGTACTAGGTATCGTATGTTTTTCGTGGGGTGTAGAAAATATATTAGAAAGTTACTTGTTCCCTCGTAATCCTGTATGTGGTTATGTAGTTGCAATAGCATTTGGCCTTTTTCTGTTATGGCTTAGTAAGTATGTTATATTACAAGTGATGTAGTAAGTAGCTTTGACAGTATAACATCAAGATAACTTGCTGTTACGCTGTTGTGATGTTACGAAAAGAAGCGCAGATTGCGCCTCTTTTCGTTTTATAATTTTTAATTTTTATGGGTTTTATAAGGGATATTGCCCCTTATGAATTGCTAGTTTTATTAACCTGTCAGTTGTTTTGTGTTGCAGCATGGTTAAAGCCTATAATAGAAAGAGCCTCTTGTAGTGTCTTTGTGTCTTGAGGATTGTCTTTTAGTAAACTAAATAACGTAGAAACTGTATCAACAAAGGTGTCCGGGTTTTTAGCTTTATGGAGTTCTTTTTCAAGAGCTTGCTCTAGTGTTTCGTTATTAATAAGAATGTTAAACGTAAGAGCTAATCTATCTTTTTTTGATGAAAATAGTGCTGTCCAGAATGTAGAAATCTTGTGATTAGGTGTTACAGCAAAATGTACGTTATTAGGGGACATGTCATCGTAATAATCTGCACGATCGCTGGCATGAGTAACTATATTTTGAGAGCTAAAAGCATTAAAAGCTATAGGGCTATCACCCTTTTGTTCAACTCCTTTAGGGTCAAAAAGACCAGCTAGAAGATCAGTAGAGTAACGTGTGTAAGTGATAGCTGGATTATCCTTGCTGGTAATCCACTGTGCATTTGGAATAAGAGTATTGTCTTCATAAAGCCAATTACTTACTACAGGATGAAAGGTAATATTATAAATGCCGTCTGGTGAAGGCAATGTACCCCATAGAGCAATAGTAAAGGTAGCATTACTGCCTATACTTTCAAGTATTTGGCTAAGGGAGCTGTTTATTGCCTCTTGTTTTTTTTCTTCTGATGCATCTTGAGCAACTGATTCTAAGGCATGTTCTATAGGAAAATTTAATTGTGTTAATAATTGTTCGGCAAAATGGCGCGAAAAAGCTGAACTTGCTAGTTTAGGATCGCTTTGGATAAGTGCAAGCCTGCTTCTTTGTGTATAGGGAGTTGCATATCTTCCTATGGCAGGCACCCCGCCACTAAGAGCTAAATTAGGAATAATTTTTGGGTTATATGATTTTTGTGTTAGAAATGAATAATCAAATTCTTTCTCGTTTACATTAAGAAGGGCAGCTTTGCCTAAAACTGTCAGATCCATAGCTTTCATTGAGTAGCTTATACAGCAGAGTGCTGAAAGTAAAACTATAAGTGATTGTACCATTATATTGTTCCAATTTTTTTAAAGTATATTTTTTACGTTTTAAAAGGCAAGAGTATTGCTGGCAAAATGTATTACCATCAAGCCATCTTGATGCCGAGTTGTCAAAGCGACATAGATTTAAGCTGGCATAGTCATATAACACTCGCTATTATGAATCTACTTCTCATAATAGCTAGTAGGTAAAGTTTTGTAGTAACAGTAAGCCATTATGTTGCTATGCTGGCAAAAAGTATTTATTGATGGTTAATAATATCTTGCACTAGTTGTTGTGCTTGTGGCAAGTTGCGTCGTAGTAAGTTAACAAATGTTTTCCATATTTTAACATTGGTTACGCTTTGGCTTAAAGCTGGTATTGTTACACTGCCATCAGCATTAATATTGTTATTTTGGATTTCTTGTAATGCCTGTAAAAAGTCTATAGCTCTTACGCGAACAAAATCTATTTTTTCAGCACCGTGGTGCCTTAGCCATTGGTTACCATGTTTGTTTTTTAGTTGAGTAAGTCTGTTACGAAAATCAGCTGCAGAGTGTAAGCCAATATTACCCTTGCGATCAGGAATATTTTCAAAATTAACAGCAAATAAATAGTAATCACCTGGAGCTGCGGGCTTAGTATCATGAATTAACTTAGTGAAGCCAAATTGATTTGGTTGAGAAGCGCGTACTATTGCTTTTTTCGTTTCAGAACTTGGATAAACCATAAGGGATTCTTCTTGGAACTCACGTGTTGCTGTATTAATGGCATTTTTAATAAAATCAGCAGGTTGCATTCCCACTATATCTTGACCTTTACTACCTCCACCAAAATCATGCCAATCTCTATGAGATTCAAGACCTAAGAGAAAATAGGCTTGACCATTGATATAGTCATAGGGTAAAATGCCTGCATTGTAGGCAACTGCAAAGCCTTGCAGAAATAGTGTTAATGCTATAATTATTCTTTTCATTGTATTTATCTTTCGTAAAAATGGAATTATAAAATTATTAAATATTATAAAATTAATTATATATGAAAATAATTTTATAATCAAGTGTATATTGGACCTTAAGCAGCTAAGAGATCTTAATGGCCAATATACAAGTTAGTAAGATAATCAATTTTTTTGGCCTTTTGCTATTAAAAACTATATTTGTTGAAAACTTGACAGCTAAGTATAAAAAAAGTAAGACTCAGGTAGGATAAAGCAGCATGCTGTTGTGCTGTCAAAACGGTATAGCGCTTTGCGAGCAAAATGGTATACTGGCCAGGCACATATGACTTTAATTACGAGGTGAATGTATGAGAATGATCGCTGTAGCAAACCATAAGGGTGGAGTTGGTAAAAGTACCACCGTTATTAATTTAGGGGCAGCATTAGCTTTGTTGGGTAAAAAAGTATTATTGATTGATACTGATCCCCAAGGTCATACTACTCTCGGACTTGGCGTTAAAACTAAAGAAAAGCAAACTCTAGCAGAGTTATTATGTCAAGATGATGTATTGCCAGAAGATGTTATTCAAAACACCTATATTAAAGGCCTTGATATAATTCCTAGTGATTTATCTCTTTCTGTAGCTGAAATGAAATTATCTACCATGACGGCAAAGGAGTTTAAACTCCGTAATAAACTGCGTACTCTAACAGGTTATGATATTATTATTTTTGACTGTGCACCTACTTTTGGTGCGTTACCAATGAATGTGTTTACAACAGCCACTGAAGTAATACTGCCTATACAGTTGGGCTATTTTTCATTAGAAGGGGTAAGTAATTTTATTGATACGCTGCAGTTTATTAATAAAAATGTAGGCCCTATTATTAATCACGAAGTAGGACTTAGTGGAGTATTAATTACCTTTTATGATATACGCACAAAACTAGCACGTGAAGTGCTTGCAAGTGTACACGAGACCTTTAATAGCCGTGTGTTTGAAACGACTATACCTCAAAATATTAAGCTTAATGAAGCTCAATCAAACGGAAAAGCAATCTTTGATTATGATGCAGATTGTAAAGGTGCTGAAGCTTATATGAACTTAGCAAAAGAATTATTAACTACTAAAAAGGGAAATCATCGTGAGCAGCATATTGGAAATAAGTAAAGATATTAAAAAAAAGCTTTCCTTTAACGATTACAATCAGCCAGCAAGCCAGCAAGGCGATATGCCAGTGACAGCACGCCAGCAAGCAAGTAAGTCATTAGAAGTAAAAGCTGTTGAAGAAAAAGCGAGTAGTAAAATTAAAGCTACCTATTATTTAAGCGAAGAAGATAATAGGGCGCTTACCGCTTTATACATTAATCGTCTTCAGAATAATATAAAAACAGATAAATCTTCTTTGATCTGTGAAGCCATACGTTTACTGTATCAAAAAGAGTTATAAGTTATAGCTAAATTAAGTAAAAAGAGAGTAGTGCTAACCACTACTCTCTTTTTATTGTAATCAACCGGGGAAAAACTTGCAGATATAAATCTTTAAAGTCACAAAGGCAAGATTGTGTGTGTAATATTTGCAATAGTAATCGTATAATTTATTTGTGCTTTTTCAACAATAATTCCATTAATTATTATGATGAAAAAACTATTAAGCTAACTGTAGAAGCTCAAAGGGCAGATACTATACCCGCCTCATTGCGCCAGCACAACATCAAGCCGCTAAGCTGGTAAAATGGTTTAATGTTAAAGCGGCATTCACTCTTGAAGATTTGCTTGGCTTACGTGTTTTTCAAGTTGAACAATAAATTTGTATTTATCAAGTACAGATAGAGAACGGCTATTATAAAAAATTTCACTAAAACTATCCCGAATTTCATTATCTAACTGCTTCTGACGGTTTTCAATTTCAGCGTTTAATTGATCCTGATCTAACTCATCTTGAAATTTTTGAATTTCAGCATTTAATTGATCCTCTAATTTCTGAATTTCATCATTCAACGGAAATTTAGGATGTAGTTGAGCTATTGATTTTTGTATAGGATTTACTATGAAATTTAAGATCTGAGAGACTCGAGCAAAATTTGCAGGGGTAGGGTTCTGAACATTTCTTAATGCTGTTCTAGTTAAGCAATCATAAGCTTCACTTAAAGCTGTTTTGCCTTGTATATCTTCAATAAGAGCATCTGCATTAGCTGCTAATAGAGACTGCACTATGTTTAAATTTCCTGCTTTTGCTGCTTCGTGTAAAGCTGTGCGGTGTAAGTTCGTCTCCATATTTATTGCTGACTCACGTTGATTTAATTGTAATAAATAGTTTATCAAGCTGGCTACTATATATTGATTACCATTGGTTGCTGCAACGTAGAGTGGACTATAACCTTTTTTGTCTTGTACAAGTATATTTGCTCCTTGCAATATACTTTTATGCATAGGGATTAACTTGCCTTCACTAGCAGCTACCAAAAGTTTTTGGTCATAATATTTTTGATTGTAGCCACTAATAAGTTTTAAAAAGCTCATGCCTTGTAGAGGCAAAGTAAAAAGAGAAAAAACAAGAAATGCTTGTTTGAGCATACAGTAGTCCGTTGATGATATGGTGTTGCATTTATATACTAAAACTCTATTCTAGGTGTATTAACTCTTTAATAATACTGTATTATAAGGATATTACAATGAAAAAAATGTTGCTTGTTTGTTTTCTAGTACAAGCTGTTATACCAATTATAAGTGCTGCTGGATTTGTACCTAAAAATAAGCCTTTTGATACTAAGCATGCACTTATAGGGGCCTCCGTAGGTACAGCAGTAGGTTTTATATGGTGGTTTAATAACATTAATACTCGTGAATCAATTAAGTCTTCTACTACTTCAAAATTTTTTTATACTTCAAAAATTCTTTATTTTACTCCGGTAAAAAAGAAAATTCATCAGTATCTGGGTGGTACTGTGGGTATATTAAGCTTCGTAGCTTTTATGACAAGCTTATGGGAGTATAATAATTTTAAAAATTGGAATAATCGCATTGATGATCAAGTCTATAAAGATGCAAAAGATACTCACGCTTACGTGTTAACCTCTTGTGCCAAAGCTGCTGAATTACCAGAAGATACTCAAGATATGGTACATATTTCTCAAAAAATAATTGCTCAGATAGATTTATCTGAAACTGGTTCAAAGCAAAAAATTGCTGTAGTAAAAAAATGGTGTATTTTTTTACTACAGCAAGAGTCTATTTTAGCCGATCACCGCATAGCATTAGAAGAACGATTAGCACAAACTACCTATCAAGAGCTTATAATTATTCTTAAGAAAGATGAAGAGTTAATACATAAAACAAGAGAAACTATTCAGTCTAAAAAATAGAGTTTTAAATAAAAATATTTTAAATTATTAAAATGTTTTTATTTAAATATATTGACTTTTTATATCCGTATTATTTATTCTAGTAATAAGAGAATCGCTAACGATATTACCAGGGGAAATTATGAAAAATAATAAACATCAAGAGTTAAAAGAGCAAGATGCTTTTCTAGAAAAAGCACTGCTTGAATCAGAAGATGAATTTATTGTTGATGAGTCAACTGAATATGGTCGAGATCATGACGATAGATTTATAGATCATAAAAGAGACGGACGACCACACGAGTGTAAAGGCTCTCAATGTGAAGATTCAAATTTAAAGCCATAATAGAGCTGTTAGGATCTTCTTTTATATCGCTAGAGTATTATTATTAGTAGTAGATCTCATAAGCAATAAAGCGGCTCCAAAGCTTAAAGATGCTGCATAAGAAAAGCCTGCCCAAGGGCCAAGGAATGTCCATAACAGGCCAACTGTTAAGCTTGAAATAAGATCACCTATTCCTTCGACTGATTGTAACAGTCCGTAACCAGTACCTCTTAGTTGGGTAGGTAGTAAGTCTGCTGCATATGCTTTTCCAAGGGTAGTAACCGCAGCAGCGCTTATACCTGCCAATATAAAAATAACCATCCATAATGACCACTGAGTAGTTACAAAAATTAACCCAATACTTATGCTGCCAAAAAGACTAAAGCCAGCAAGTATTAATAAATTCTTTCTGCTTTTACCTGATGCCTTATCACTTATAGCACCTAAGCTATATTCACTTACTGCTCTGATTATATTAAAAAGTATGTAAAGGAGAATTGCCCAACCTGTGGCAACTAAATAGGAACTGGTTGTGCCAGTTAGCATTTCTTGTGCTCGATAGATAAGCAGTGTCTTATTAAAATTTCCACAACGAAAAACAAATGTACTAAGTACGTAATGCTTAAAATTCTCAGGCAATTGCGCCATACGGGCAAATATATTTAAACTTTGCTGTGTTTTATTAGTAGAAGATAAAGGAGCAGTATCCTGTACAAAATAAAATAGAGAAACTACAGAAAGTGTTCCTGGAATAAAAGAGAATACAAAAATAGTTTTTAAACTGACTGTTGCAAGCAGTAAGTAGGCAAACAAGGGTCCTGCAATACCACCTAGTGTATCTAAAGCGCGATTAAAACCAAAAGCTTTACCATAGTTTTGAGACTCAACTACAGATGCTATCCAGGCATCACGTACTGGTTCGCGTAGGCCTCTTCCTAGCCATGCTAAAGTCTTATATACAATTGCTATCCACGCAGTATGAGCAAAACCTATAAGTCCTACAAAAAGAGGAGTTATAGTGTAGCCTATAAGGAGTAAAAGTTTACGTGATATAACTATATCACTTAAAGGTCCGGCTATAAATTTCATAGCAGTAGAGGCACCATTAGATACGCCACTCATAATGCCTAAAATAAACGGTGCTTGTGTATTGCCTACTAAATCTTTTATAAACAAGGGTAGAATAGCAGTTGTCATTTCGTGGCTAAAATCATTAAAAAAGCTTGTGAGGCCAAAGCCTAGCACTGTGCTTGAGAGCCAGGAGTTTGTAGTTTTAATGTGTTTATTCATACTATAATTTCTAGCTGAGTAAAGGAGTTATTTTAGTAGACTCTACTGCAGAGTAGGATTCTATAGCAATAAATATTATATTTGTTTTGTTACTCGAGTTACTTTATGTGCATAAAAGCTGCCATTAAATGGTAGATCAGGCAAAAAAGTATCTTTGTGTTTAAGATGGGTATCAAAAAAAGCTTGAGCGTAACCATTAGTAAGCGCAATAACAGCAGGTGTATGCTTTGATCCAGTACAAAAGTTAAGACAAAAACGTGCCAGTGGGCATAAAAGAGAAGCATCTGTAAAGGCATAATGACCTACTTGGTCAAGTGTAATGCAGTAACCATAAGGACCTAAACAGTTACAAAATTGCGTAAGGTTGTCTCTATAGGTTTTTAAAGCTTTATTATATACTAGCCCAAGTGAAGCTGATATGTGAGTATTACTAGCATCTAGTAATGACCCGCGGATAAACATAAAGGGCTTAGAGAATCCTCCAGTAGTTTTTTTCATTAAGGAACCATCTAAACTTATACCTGCTTTAAAACGTTTATCACGACGGCATGCTTCAGCTGCAGCAGCACCCCCAAGCGAATGGCCATAGACGCCCAGGGCATCTAAATTAAGTCGCTCAGTAAACGGTGATTCTTCTCTATTAAGTTGAGTGAGCATAGTTGCAACAAATTGAATATCTGTTACCCAAGTTTCTATTTCTTCCTCTAAGCGTTCAAGATAGGCGTCAAGACCTGCTTGAGAAGTTTGTTCAAATGCTAAAGCAAGGGCGGGATCGAAATTAAGATTATTGCTTTTAAGTAGTGTGGGTGTAAAACAGCCATAGGTGTGATTAATGCCTACAACTACGTAACCATGGCTCGCTAAATCCTGAAGTAAAGCTCTATTAAAAGCACTTAAACTTTTAAGGCCATGCGAAAAGATAATTACGGGGTATGTGGGTTGATCATAAGAAAGCGAAAGTGGTTCCCGTGCTTTGAAATATAATCTTAGAGCAGTAATAAAATCGATAAAATAAAAAAATGAGCGGTGTTTTTGAGCTACTGTTATCGGTGCCCAAAGATGCACAGTAAGCTCTCTCGCATGTTGCTCTCCGCGCTGCTCTTGGCGTTGAATGTCATGCCAGGTGTAAAATGTAGTGTCTACAGCAAAAGGTCCGGTTAGTGTAGGATAGCGTAGGAGAGGAAAAATAAAAAAAGAAAGTATAACAGAGCTACTAGCTAAGCTAAAATATACAGCATGGCTTAGAGGTATGTCGAGCAAAAACATTATACCAAGCGTTGTAGCTCCTACTAGTGCAGTAAAAGCAAATAAGAGCCCAAAAAGAAAGATGCCTAACTGTTTTTTAAACTTCATAATTTCAGTGTAAAGTAGAGACATATATTTTACAAGCAATTGCTAAAGTAATGGGTACTTATTATCTTTTGAAAGTTTATCTGCTTGCCTTACAGGCTCAGGCAATCGATAGCCTTTAGAGCATAAAAGTACGTAATCAATACTCGTCTGTAGGCTTATAAGATGTCCAAGCGAAATAAACAATGGGCTTACATTAGTACGTGTGCGAACTACAGTACCAATAACTTGTTTTTTATAGATAAGTGGCACCCATGAGCCAGCTTGTACTTTCAATTGAGTAGAATCATAATGACCTACAAGCAATGATTTTCCGCAACCAATAGTTGGGATATTAAGCCATAAGCCTAAATGTGATGCGATGCCAAGCCCGCGCGGATGTGCTATACCCATTCCATCGACTAGCAGTAGATCAGGGCGTTGCTTTAATTTAGCAAAAGCCCCTAACATGCAGGGTATTTCACGAAATGAGAGTAATCCTGGAATATAAGGTATGTGTAAAGGTGCTTCGTAAACATGTTTTTCTATAATAACCAAGTCTGGATAGGTCATGAGTACTACTGCAGCACGACCCATACTTGTAGACTCGTTGATTGCCATATCAATACCAGCAATAAAATTAACCTGACCTACATGATCTTCCTTAATAATGTTTTTGGATAGCTCTCGTTGTAATTCGATGGCCGTTTCTTTTGTAACTTCCCAACTGTGCAATTGTTTTAATGTCATAGCTTTTCCTAATAACATAAAAATAAATTAAAAATTAATGGTACTATTATTTTAATGCTAGTATAAGTTTACCGCAATACTTACGTAGATTTTACAAATGATAAACATAGATAAAAAAGCTTACTCGATTATGCATTTGCTTGTTCTTGTTGTATCGACGTCACTATCGGAAGAATTCCGGTCACCTATACAGCAACATTTTTCAATCGAGTCGCTATCGCTATCTGAATCTTGCAGGGTAAATATAGTATCTGTTGGCATTTCTAAAGTACTACTATTTTTATAAGCATAGTTTAAGAATATATTAAGTATTATAGTATCTAACACCCTCTCAGAATTTAATATAAGATTAAAAGGGGTTTTGCCTGCATTATTGGCAACTGTTACAGGAACTCCTACTTCTAATAAGTAAGCTATAACTTTATATCTTTTTAAGATAACAGCTCTATGCAAAGGCGTGTTGCCTTGGGCATCTTTAATAGTGAGTGATACACCTTTTTTATAATAGGAAGCTACCCTATCGACATCATCTTTTTCTAAAGCATGAAGAAATAAATTGTAGACGTGTGAAAGCATAGATTTTACAAGAGGCGAACAATAATAGCCTTGCTGAATCATAAGGCGTGCTTCAGCAAGATTGTTACTAGAAAGCTTTGCCACTAAATCCTCCTGTCTTCTTTGTGCTTCTTTTACGTAAGCAAATTCTGTTAGCTCTGCAGGCAGAGCATTGTATGCTATGAAAACTTCTGCTAATGCTACCTTGTGAGCTGTAGAACCCCCTATTTCTTGTAAATAGTGCGTTCCATTAGGACTTTCAGTTAAAGAATTATGCTGAAGAAGTAGTTCTACAAGCTGTATGTTATGTTTGAGCATGGCTAAAAATAGTGCATTTCTAATATATGTTGTATCAATAGCATTAATTTCAGCACCAGCCTTTATAAGCCATTCCACCACTTGAGGATCACCTTGCATTACTGCAAGATGTAATGGAGTAGATCCTGCAGCATCAGCTTCAGTTGGATCTTGTCCTTGTTGTAATAACCTTAAAACAAGGTTTTTATAACCTAATTGAATGGCTTGTAAAAAAAGAATCCTTGTTGAATTTTCACTGCTGCTTTTTAACATATTAGAAGAATGGTTTTTAGTGCCTTGGCTTAGTTGCTCTAGCAAACTATGCATTGAGGGCATTTTGGGTGTTAAGTAATTTTGATAAATTTCTTCGCTTGTTGATCCACTATTGGCTCTACTGCTAACTGGCGTTGTAGCATTAGAATTTGAGTTGTCATTTTGATAATTGTATGAAGAAATACTATTTAAAAGTTCTTTGATATTTGTAATTGCTGCAGAGGGCAAAAATTCATGAGTTTCTATTTCTTTACTAACAGATTCTTTTTCATCAAAAAGACCATTGCACCAAGAGCTTAAAAATACTGCATTGAAAGTCAAAAACCACTTATAGCTATACATCATGCAAAAACCCTTTTTAGTGTCTTTTATTTATAGTATATCTATTTATAATTTCAAAAGTAAATAAAAGCAAAGCATTGGTTATATTTTTTTATAACTTACTTTATAACTCTGGCAATAGAGACATCGTGGTATAGAAATATTAAAATGAGATTGCTGACTAGCAAGATGTGCTTTATCTGCTGATTGAGTTAGTATTTCAAGAACAACTGGTAATGTCTTAAAAAAATTTGGTGATAAAAATTCAATATGCGTAGGACTACGTCTATTGATTAGAATACATGCCTGTATAAGATTGTCTGAAGCTGGATAAATGCGTTGTGAAAAGAATGGCACGGGTATATTTGAAGAGCGGGATATGCTATAAAGGCGCTGTGGATCGATAACTTGCGTCCAGTCTTTAGAAGAATACAAAGAAATCACACGTTTAAATATAGGTGACTTAACAAGATGCGCTGTTGCAGCTTGTACCGGAGCTGCAAGTAATACTAATCTGTCTATAAAAAATGTTGTATCATCATACTCTTGAACTATTAAAGCTAAATTAAGCGCTACGTTGCCTCCATGGCTATGAGTAATAAGTGTTATGGGATGAGGCAATTCTTTAAGCACTTTATAAAGTTCATGAGCAGCTTCCTTGCGTGCTTGAAAATTCAACCTCCCTGACCAGCCAAACAAATAGCTTGTCTTAAGCGGAAAGTCTTGAGGATCAGTATGGTAAAGTAGATAGGGTATGCGACCTAGATAATACTTATTTCCTTGTGTTAGAGCTGGCACGAGTCCTAAAGGGGAATCAAGCGCGTGTACAAGCTTACTAATAAGAGGTGGCAATGTACCATGAACTTGGACTGTTACAGGAGTTATTTTTGTTTGATAGTGTTTTGTTTGTACAATATCATTATGGAAATAGCTCCACTCATTGCCTGAGGGGTTGCTGGTTTTTGTGATAGGCAAGCATGTGCAGTTTTCTATAAGCATTAAACATCCTGGTAATAGCAATAAAAATAATGTTATTTTTTTCATTAAATACCCTGATTAGTAATAAGCAACTATCTTTAGTAAACGTTATTTTTGATTGCTTGTCAAAAACATTCTATACCAGCCTATAACTACTATACAACATATTGTTTAAAACAGAATTCTGCTTTAGTTAAAACTATTTATCTTGTAGACTTGTTTCTAAATTATTGAACTTAGAGAATGTACAGGAAATACCATGAGATGGTCAGAAGAAATTACCAAACAGCTAGCTTATTGCTTGACGCTACTGGGCGTTTTTATAAGCACCTTTTACGTACCGGTTTATGTTGTAGATCTGTTATTGCTAGGATTGTGTATTCCCTTGTTTTGGCAAGCTATAAAAAGCGCCTTCAAAGGCATTATTGGTAGTGATCTCTTTTTATCAATAGCAACTATAGTAGGTCTCATTGGACATGAAGAAAGGGCTATTTGCATTGTGTTACTTATTATGGCATTAGCTGAATATATCGAATATTTTATTGAAGAACGGACAACAACTGCTATTGAAAGTTTAGTTCAGCTCATTCCCACTGATGTTCGAGCATCTATTAAAGGCAAAGAGCAACGTATACCTCTCGCTTCAGCTCATGCTGGTATGATCATTATTGTTTATACGGGTGATCGTATACCTGTTGATGGTAGCGTAACACGGGGTACTGCTTTTGTTAATGAATCATCACTTACAGGTGAAAGTACCCAGAAAAGAAAAACTATAGGTGATATAGTGTTTGCGGGTACCTTTATTGAAGAGGGAAGCATTGAAGTAGAAGTAGAAAAAGTTGGGACTCAAACATTTTTTGGTAAAATTCAACAATTACTTGAAAATACTCAAACAGGTAAAAGCCGTATAGCATTGCTTGCTGATCGGGTTGCTTTCATATTAGTACCCATGCTCTTACTATTTATTGGTCTAGTCTGGTTATATACAGGCAACATACAACTTATAGTTTCTTTGCTTGTTTTTGGGTCTCCTTTAGAGCTCACGCTTGTTACACCGCTTGCAAGCCTTGCTGGCGTAACTGCTGCTTTTAAGCAAGGTATTTTAGTTAAAGGTGGTAAAGCACTTGAGCGTTTAGCGCACATTGACACGATTATCTTTGATAAAACAGGGACGTTAACATGCGGCATGCCACAGATAGTCCGTATTGATGTTATTGATGCTCATTATACCCAGCAAGATATATTATTACTTGCAGCTATTGCTGAAAAACACTCCGGGCATGTTCTTGCTCGGGCAATACTACAAAAAGCACATGAAAGCGGTATTGTTATACCAGAACCTGAACACTATAGCTCAAAGGCAGGCCAAGGTGTAGAAGTTATCTATAAAAGTAAAAAATATAGGTTAGGTAGCAAGCATTTTATAGAACAAGTAGTGTCAGTACAAGAACATGATGAAAAAGCAGAAGATAGTACTACTAGTGTTGTTTATTTAACTTGCCAAGATTATTTGTGTGGACGCATATACATTGCTGATCTAGTACGCGATGATGCTTCTAGTACTATAAGAAAGCTTCACGAATCTGGTTTAGATGTATTGTTACTTAGCGGTGATCGTCATGGAGCAGTAGAATATACAGCTACTACTTTAGGTATAAAAAAATACTATAGTGGACTTTTTCCTGATGAAAAACTTGCCCTTATAAAAAAATTACAAACACATGGCCATATCGTAGCTATGGTAGGCGATGGTATAAATGATGCTCCTGCATTAAAACAAGCAGACTTGG
Source organism: Candidatus Dependentiae bacterium (assembly GCA_013821315.1). Taxonomy (NCBI): domain Bacteria; species Candidatus Babelota bacterium. Next base: position 22,266 of record JACDHA010000011.1, read on the forward strand.
GCATTGCATTAGGTGGTATGGGCATGGAGCCTGCTATAGAAGCGGCTGATATTGTATTGCTTACTAATGACTTGGAAGCTATATATTTTGTATATACATTAGCAAAGAAAGTATTACGTACAATAAAACAAAATATCTTTTTTGGTTTTATATTAGTACATGCAGTAGGAATGCTCCTTGCATTTCTTGGTATAATAAGCCCTGTGCAAGCAGCTATTTTTCACGCAGTACCCGATATAGCGATGGTTCTTAATTCTTTGCGATTAACTACTACTAAAAAAGTTTTCTAATATATTAAAGTTGTTGCCGGCAAAGTGGACAGATATGGAGTTCTTTTTTACAGTCATTGCATACAATGTGATTACAGACCAATTGAACAGGCGCTCTACCAGCCTTCATAACTTCAAAACAAATAGGGCATTCTTTTTCAAGCTGTGCATTTCTAAGTGTCCTACAAGCTTGATTTAACTGATAAGTTAGAGATTCACCATAGGTATTGCCTAGTGCTATTTGTGCTCTTTCAAGGCCTTCTACTACTTTTTCTTCGCCTAACTTTTCAACATTTTCTCTATTTAATATGTTATCAAAAGCTTGTGCTAATAGCTGTTTTTTGCTTAAAGTATCAGCAAGTAGTTGTATGGCTTTAGGAGCATTCTCTTTTTCTTGAGTAGTAATTGGGTTATATAAAATACTTGCTAAAAAAGCCTGCTCTGTACTGGATGCGCCATAATCAATAAGTAAAGCAAGTGCGTCTTCATCCCCTTTTTGTGCGGCCAACATAAGAGGTGTAACACCATATTTATTTTCAGCATCAACAAGTGCATGATGATTTAAAAGTATTCCTACAATAGCATAATGCTTAAGCATTACTGCGTAGTGGAGAGGAGTATATTTATCTTTATCAACTATGTTAATATCTTGTCCTGGTAGGTTAATTAAATCTAGCGCTTGTTTTGTTTTACCTTGGGTAACTGCTACAAATATTTCTTGATTACGAGCTTCTTGGAGTGCATGCTGTTGTTGTGCCGTATCTTGTTCTTGCTTTAAACGAGCGCGTAGAATATCTTCATGGGCTTTTATTAAGTTTAATGTAGCTTCTTGGCAGTGTTTTACTGCATATTCATAAGCAGTAAAATCTTCTTTATCCTTAATTAAAGAATTAGCTCCTAATTTAAGAAGGTATGTTATTAAGAGGGGGCTATCATTAAAAGCTGCAATATGCAGAGGTGTTTTGCCTTCATTGTCTTGGGCATTAATATCAAAACCGTATTGCAGTAAAAACTGTACCATTTTTATTTTTTTACGATCAACTGCTAAATGAAGCAAGGTTTTACCTTCATATTCTGGATATTTATAAGCAGTAAGTAGTGGTGTTTCTTTTAAACAGAGCCCTAATATATCAGGTTCGTCATTAAATACTAACTCTAATGCTCTACTTTCAGTTTGAAGTGCCATAGGTAGTGTGGTTGTTGTTTGAGCTAATAGTACAAATATAAAAAATAAAGAGGATCCTTTAACAGAATTATTCATGAGTACCCTTTAATCATATGCTAGTATGTTGTTTTTACTAACAATAAATTACTTATCTAAATAAAAATAATAAACTATATAATAATTATTATAAAAGATACTTATATTTAAAGCAAAAGGGTATGTTGGCCAGATAAATAAAAAAGGACAGCTAAGCTGTCCTGAGCATTATTCATACACATATAAAGACATTCTTCTTTAGATGTCGTAAGAGTAAATAAAAGATTATATATTAGTTTACTAGTGTAGTTATTTAACACGTAAAAGCAATAGTAATTTTGCTCCGTTTTTATTTATTTGCTGCTATGCGATCGAAATACTCTTTGTAAAGCTGCTTTAAAACAGAAACTAAGAAGAGAAGATCTAAGCCTTCTTCTCTTCTTAGTGTTAAATTATTCTGCTTTTTATAATATTGCAGAAAGTAATCCAGTTCCTACTCCGCCGTAATAGCTATTATAGGGATAGTTATAATAATCATAGTCATTGTAATAAGTAGGAGTATAGTAGCTGCCGTAGTAAGCAGGGTATCCGTAACCACCATAGCCATACCCTCTGCCATAGCCGTAACCACCATAGCCATACCCTCTACCATAGCCACTGCCACGTCCATAGCCACCACCATGATAAGATTTGCCGTAGCTGCTACCATGTCCATAGCTTCCACGGTTGCCACTGTAACTCCGCCCACCGCCGCCCATACGGCCTCCGCTGCCGCCCATGTGACTGCCACCGCCTCCGCGGCCTCCGCCACCACCACGTGCATCTAGAGTTGAATTATAGAATAGTGAACTACCTAACGCTAGAATAGCTACCATTAAAAATAAATTTTTCATATACGCCTCCTTAATGTTATTTTATATTAGTTGATAATTATATAGTTTTAAATATAAAATAATATAATACAAACTGTCAATGGTTTGACAACTTGCAACTTAGATAACAAGGTACTAACGATTAATAGAGGCATTTTTATACACCATAAGAATAGCTATCAATCGGTGATACTGTTCTGCAATTTCCCTAAGATCCCGAGCTTTATTTCCTAGAGTAAAAAATCTATCGTAAGAATTATCATGCGAACAATAGGAGCATCCTTTGCAATAGTAATTAATATGGAATCGTATAGAGTCTTGATGATCTTTTAAAATAGCAATATGCCGTTGAGTGTTTTTAAGCTTTGTATAGATATCACCAATATCAAGAGCTAATAAAAGATCTTGAGCTGCTTGATGCCGTGAGCCTGTATTTATACTCAAAGTATTAAATAATAAAAGAGCTAGAAGCCATCTCATAAAACCTCGTTGGAGTAATTTTCAAATAAATAGAAATAATTTTTTAAATTTGACTGTATAAATCTATATAATTATATGAAATATTGCAATTATATAGATTTATTTAGTAACCTAAAATAATGCGATACACTACAATAAAATTAATTTTTAGGAGAAAAATATGACATCCTTACGTATAAAAATAGTAGCAATAGTACTAAGTACTATGGTTAATTCTTTACTAATAGCTCAAGATTCAATAAAGTCGTGCGGGCCTTTTATTGGCGACAATGCACCTCACTTTAAAGCTGATAGTACTCGAGGGACTATTGCATTTCCGGAACAATATACAGGGAAATGGGTTATCTTTTTTAGTCATCCAGCTGATTTTACGCCTATATGCACAACTGAGTTTAAAAAGCTAGCAAGCATGATTGGCGATCTTGATAAACTTAATTGTAAACTTGTAGGTATTTCAGTAGATTCAGCCTACACACATGACCGTTGGATCAAAAATCTAGAAAAAGACATAGAAAACAAACAAAAAATTACCTTTCCTGTAGTAGCCGATACCAGTCGCAGAATAGCAAAATCTTATGGGATGATTCATCCAAAAGCAAGTGCTACACAAACAGTCCGCTCAGTGTTTTTTATCGATCCTAAAGGTACAATACGGGCAATTTTTTATTATCCTATAACTAATGGTCGTAATTTTGATGAAATTAAACGCCTTTTAGTAGCTTTACAGACAACTGATGAAAAGCAAGTTATAACTCCGGCGAACTGGCAGCCAGGACAACAGGCTATTAAACCTAAAAAAGAAGTTAAAGATGCTCTGCCTGATTAATTATTTTATATAAGTTGATTTCAAAAAGGGCATTAGGCCCTTTTTGAAATGTAGAATTTATTCTTGTCTCTTACCATTTTAAATACTATCGGTTACTCCTGAGGTTCATAAAGTTTTTTATGCTGTAATTTTAAATTTATATAAAGAGGATCATTTTTAGCATTTAGATAATACTCATAAAAAATACTGGCTGACTGGGCTTTTTCATCATCTATTTCTCGAGGGAGTACCATAGTTTTATTTTTATTCCATTTAATACCTGTTTTATGATTAGCATAGCGTCGTGAACGAGTATAGCCCATTTGCAAAAACTTACGTGCCATATCCATACCTACAAAATCAGCCTGGCTTTTATAATCTAGAAATAAATTATAAATAGTCTGAGCGGATTCACGAGCAACATCAGGGGTCTTAAAGCACCAATAGGGTAGAATCTCAGACTTGTATGGCTCAACCAAAAGGACTCCCTGCTCGCCTATGCCAATCTGATATAATTCTGGATTTTTACGAAAATCTATAGTAGAAAAATCGCGGTTATAATCAAATTTTACCATTATATTCTTTCGTTAATCATGAGTATACTTACTTATAAAACCGTAATGCCTAATAAAATATAAGGGACAAGTATGAATTCAGCAAATTATGTGCTTGCCTATTTTGTTAAAGATGAAAAAATACTTTTGTTATATCGTGCTAATACAGGATTTGCAAACAATTGCTATGGACTTGCTGGAGGCAAAATAGAGCCATATGAATCAGCTCAGCAAGCCGTTATACGTGAGATGGCTGAAGAATTAGATATTATAGTTAGACCCCAAGACACTCAACTTGTTCATGTAATGAGTTTTAAAGGCAATACTAATGGAGACCACTTAGTGCTTGTATTTGCAATTAATAGCTGGCAAGGCGCGTTGTATAATAGAGAATCTCATAAGCATGATCACCTATCTTGGTTTTGGCTGTCTAATTTGCCAGATAATCTTATGTTGCGCCATAGACAAATAATTGAATATATTTTACAGCAACAGCGTTATTCCCAAGAAGGATACTAAAATTATGACCTATACTACACATGTTTTGTCACCTAAAGACTTTCAGCTGCATATTGAAGAAAACAAATCCCACTATAGTTACCTGCAAACATCAGGTGGCTTTATACGTTTAGCAAGTACTCAAAAAGGTATCTATCAAACTTCTTTTGTGAAAACATGCGAAAAAATATCAGTTACATCAAATATAAACACTAATGTATTGCTTTTATCGGGCACTCAGTTTCAAGTACAAGTATGGCAAGCAGCTTTAAAAATACCTGCAGGACAAACTGTTAGCTATCACGATCTTGCTTGTGCTTTAGGACAACCTAAAGCATATAGAGCTGTTGCTAACGCTCTAGGCAAAAATAAATTAGCTTACTTAATTCCCTGCCATAGGATTATAAGAAAAAATGGCAGCCTCGGTGGTTTTGCTTGGGGTATAGAGGTAAAAAAAGCACTTTTAGAATTTGAAAAAAACAGTAATAATTTTTAATTATAGACATAATCTCTTTAATTTAATATTACCTATTTGCTTAAACTGTTATTATAAGTACCTAGTAAGTACATCTAGAGAATCATTCTTAGCGGCTTAAAGGTCGGCAGTTAAATAAACAGTTAAAAAACATTCTTGATTTTCAATAATTATATGACTATGCTACTATAAAAACTAGAATAAAGGTAGTATGAATTTCTCTATAACAGTTGCTTTACTTGCTATTGCAGGAGCACTTATTTTTGTTGGACTTGAGATACGGCAATTAAACGAAAATATTATTACTATTTCATCTCAAATAGAACCGCTAACAAAATTGCCTGAGAATATTGCTTTCGCTTTTAACCCATTTAGTAATAAACCAGAAAGAGTTAATTGACGGGAAAAACTAGGTCCATGCTATTTCTAAAGCAGTTAAGCGCCTAATAAAAAATGAGCAAGCTGCACTGTTTCTGCATGCGTATCATTAATATGTATGGATCGATAGCCTAAGTGAAAAAGCTTTCTTATAGCATATTTACACTTTTTAGCTACTTGGCTATTATTATAAGAAACTACAAAAATACGTGCTGGTTTAGCAAGTGTATTGCCTGGAAAATACCAATGAAAATGGTCTTGCATATTAGTTATAGTATGATGGCTTATACTTAAAATATGATATGCTTGATGAGCAGCAAGGGTAAATTGTTTTTATAGTGTACTCTTCCATAACTGTTGAGTAATTTGTTTAATTCAGTATCTTTACCTTGAGCAACAGGCCACACAAGAGCAATAAAAGTTTTGTTGTTTTTAATGCAATAGTCATAAGCTTGTGCATCAGTTTGTATTTCTAGCGTTTTAGTAATGTTACAAGCAAATAATAAAAGTAACACTATATACTGTGGTATATAAAACTTCACTACTATTCTCCTCTTTTATTTTAGAGTACAATAAAAAATATATTTAAAGCAATATTTAAACAATTAAATCAGGGTAAACGTATATTGCTATATCCCGTGCAATATTCTCAATAAGAGCTACAGGCTGAGTATAACATAAAATTCTTGTTAATGCTGCTTGTGCTCCTTGTCTATTTGCTTTAATATACTCTTTTATAAAAAATTGTACTGCTTTTTTATCTTCTCTATATTTATGTATATCCCAAGAGGAAGCTTGAGCATGAAACTCAAGGGAATTTTGACCATAACTATTTTTACTATACGGATTAGCACCATACATAAGTAGAATCTTTACCATATCTTTATTAGCTAATTGTTGTGCATAATTAAGAGGAGTTAAGTGATTCAGGATGCTATTAATAGGAACACCCTCTTTTAAAATAGCTTGAGCTCCCTCTAAGTCATTAAAAGCAATAGCTATTATCAGTTTACTGATTGGTTCGTCTATTAATTGTAATGTGCTTGTAGGATGAGCTCTTTTGCCAGCATGTATGCTAGCTGCTAATAAAAGCACTAAAGTAATGATATATTTCATGATTTTTTACCTATTCAGTTTTATTGACTAAGTAATTATATAGACGTTTTTACAGTATAAAAAACTCTGTATTAAATTACAAATATTTAAACGCATCCTTAACAATTTCTAAAATAATATATTAACTACTCTAGCTATTTTATAAAGACGTTTTAGAGCATTGTATTAATATCTATTTGTATGCTATAATATAATAATATAATTTAAAACCTACTATTGTTTGAGAATACAATGAAAATAAAAAAACCCTTTTTTCTTTATAGTGCTATAATTTTCTTTGGAACTTTTTGTCCACTTATAGGTGGTCAAAAAGAAATAAAACCTAATACTAATTTTAGTTCTACTGAAAATTACAATCAATACACATTAGATGATTTATCAGATTTTATAGATTTTACACCAGATTTAAAAGCTTTTTCTCAAGATGAATTGCTATCAGCAAACTTCCAGCCTACATCTATAGATAATTGGTATACTCCGAGTAATACCGAAAGTATATTTGGTATTTCAACTTATAATACTCAAGTCAATGATCCAGGAATAAGAAATGCCTTTTTTTATTCTCCAACTACTATTAATTATAGTGTCAAGCCAATTGTAGTTATTGTAGTACATGGTACTGGATTTGATTTTTCTTTACCACTAGGTTTTTTAAGATATCAAAGAGGTGGTGCTTTAACTAAAGATTACTTTGATATAGAAGCAGCTAACTTTAAAGGCATACTTACTTATGCTAAAGCACAAGCCGACAAAGCTCATACTTCAGCTCAAGTAGTATCGTTTCAATGGAGTGGTGCGAATAATAGCGCTATACGTATACACGCAGGGCATATATTAAAAAAGCTTGTGCTTGAAAGGTATAAAGAATTCAGTATTATTACATTATCTCATAGTCATGGTGGTAATGTAGTAAATGTAGCATCTTCTTTAAAAGATTCACCTTTTATTGATACTATGATTCAGATAGCAACTCCTGTCAGAGATCCACAAACAGATAGTGGTATTTACGTACCACAAAATTTTGGGACATTATTTCAATTTTGGTCAAGTGATGATTGGGTTGTTCCCTTTGGAGCTGTAAGCTCATGGGGCGACGTTTTTAGTAGCATGTTGTTTACTGACCCGACAAGAAATATACGTAAATTTGTATTATCTGCAAAAGCAGGAGAAGAATTAGCTAGAGCAGGATATAATCATCTTATAGGGCGCCCTGTAGGCTTAGTATATAATATAAGAACTCAAATTGATGGTGAACTACCAGGCCATTCAGCTATTAAACTTCTTGCACCTTATTTAATTAGTGTTTGCAATACTATTCTTGGTCACTATAAACTGCATACTGATTTGGATCTTAATATAGAAACTAAAACACATGAGTCCTTTATATCAATTCGTCATAGCGTCCAAGAAGACACATGTTATAAAGATTTTTTAAAAAACTTAATTAAAGAAAATCCTCGATTAGCCAATCGACTGGTTAAAACTGAAATCATAGAACAAGTAGATAGTGATGTTCAAAAAGCCTTATATGCCCGTCTGTATAAAGGCAGAGATATAAACAAGCATGAGTCCTCTATACGCAGCATATTACGTAAAATAACGAGCGTGCCAACTAATATCTCAAAGTTCTACTCTAAAATAACGCATAAAGGCAAACACTCAAACACAGTAAGTGCTTAAACCTTTAAAAGTAAATATCATTATAAGATAAATATTCGGTGCTCTTAACCGGCACTAATATTTATCTTATAATGATAATCAAAAATAGCCGCCACTTATTAAACTATTACAAACGAAGTAAAGATAATCTTTATTACACTTATAAAAACCACCTAAAGTTACCGTGGCCCTGCAAAAGGGGAGCAACGTTCAAATAACTCATTCTACCACTATTGGCTTAAGCTTTAAATAATATCAATAATCGCAGCAACAGTTCAAAAATGCATGTCTGCAATGAGAGATTCTGAGACATGCACTAAGTATAGCTTTTTAAATTAGCTCTATACTCATACAATAACATAATTAATATAAATAGATTATAAGTTAAAAAAGCAGAGCTACAAGGCTCTAAAGTCTTATTTTACTTATTATGCTTAAGTTATTTTTAATAGTATATTTTGTATTTTTGGATTAAAAATAGTTTCTAATTAATAGTAATTGAGTGAATGGCTTAACATATGCCATTAAGCCAGTATAACGCTTTAACGCTATAATGTTTTAATGGCATACTATCTTGATGGCATAATAGCAAAACTGTATAATGGCATAGCACTATGCCTGCTTAATAGCTAGCTATTAAAAATGAGAGGCAGTCAAATGACTGCCTCTCATATACACTAAGTTTAAGCTTAGTATAATTCTTAGAACTGAACGCCGATTTTACCGTATACTGCCCAGTTATCAAGGGAACCGCGGCAACGACTAAATTCGTATGAACCAACTACACCAAGTAATGTTGGATAGTTGCATATAGCTGTATTGTAGCTTAAGCCACCATACACTTTATGATTTAATACACGGTTATGTGCAGCTGAATGAGTGCTTAAACCGTTGCTTGTTGAATCAGTAAGCAATGTTTCGCTGTTAGATCCACATGAACGAGCATTGAAATTAAATTCATCGTTTATGTTAGCATCACAAGAATCACTTACTGTATTATTATTATCACAGAAGGTATTAGTGTTAGTATCACAATTATCTTGGTTAAAGATGCGACGAGGACAAATTCTTTCACTTTGTCTCCAGAACAAGTCGTAACCTAACTCAACACCCCAGTTACAATATTGGTAATGAAGTGCTGTCCAGAAGTCGATTGTGCTACGGGGTTTAACTCTTACACATTCTCTTGTTTCTTCACAAGTTACTGTATTGATATCAATTGTACGGCGTTCTTTTGCTTCAAATACATAACGATATTTAAAATCAGCCATTAATACAAGATCAGATTTGCCACCTTGGCAGAATGTATAATCACCGTTAAGACCAAAACCTAAGCTACCATGGCGTGAACCAATTAGAGCTTCAAACATTTCGCCACGATGTCTACGACCTGTTGGTATTCCACCTACAAGGTAAAGACCAATGTGATCATTTGAGCATAAGAAGTAGTCGTAACCAAGTTTTACTTGGATATCATCAAGACCAGATCTTCTGTAGCAACGACGTACGTCACAAGCACCTGTATCGAAAGTTGTATCACAAGGAACTGTTGAGCTTACATCTAATACATCAAAAGCTGTGCTATCGCACACATTTGTATTGCATGAGTTAGATGAATTACCACATGAACGAAGTCTTTGTTCAACACCAACAGCTGCTGTATTAATGCTTAACCAAGCACCATCATATAAGCAACCAAGATCAGCATACATTGTTAACAAACTGCCGTAGACTTTTCTTTCTGGTCTTAAGCGGTTTGAACCTGATAAAGCTGAACCACTCGTTGCTACATCTGATTGAGAGCTGGTTTGGAACCATCTGTCATTACGACGATTTCTGGTGGACTGTTGATAAAACGGAGTAAGATAGAAAGCAACAGTACTACGTGGACCACAATAGTTGTTTGAGTGGTATACATGGTAGTTGGTTAAAGCTAACTCATACGCTGAATCAAAAGTAATTGAACGCGGGCTGTAATGTGTTCTTCCATGACCAAATCCACAGTCTGAGCTGCAGTCTGTTGAGCAATCAGTGCTACAGTCTGTTGAGCAATCAGTGCTACAGTCTGTTGAACAATCAGTGCTACAGTCTGTTGAACAATCAGTGCTTGAACCGCAAGAGCTGTTACGTGATCTTACAGACGCAGCTGCCTGCATGCCTGGTTGTCCTGCTGCTACTACTGAAAGCAATAGCGCGAGTGAAAATATTCTTTTATATGTACTCATGTGAATTGTCTCCTTTTCGTGAATAATAATACTCACTTATGGTTATAATATTTTTTATCAAAGAAAGCAACATTATTGTTAAAATATTTTTTAAAGCCTTCTTTTTTTATTTTACTAATAGTGTTTGCAATCATTATCTAAAGCCTATTTCAAGCAAAAAATTACACATAATAAAAAGTTAATAGCTGCTTAAGATTTTTTACTCTCTTAAAATAGGATCTATTAACAACTACAAACTATACTACATTCTAAAACAAGGTTCAATGATTTGTTTTTCTATTTTTCTAATCTATATAAATACACGGTAACCTCTGTATACCAGCTCATAGGTAACTTGTATTCTTTGAGTAATATAAAATTAGAATTCGGTGCCAGCTTTTTTAATGTTGCTACACGTAGGCCATGTTTTAACCCACTTAATCGCAGCGTTAGTATGCTCATAAGTTCTTCTGAAAAACAAGTAGAACAAATATATATAATAGTGGCATCATCAATTGGCACGTTAACTATATCACCATTAACATATATAAGCTCACGATTTTCCTGTACTTTTCCAATTTTTTGAAGCTCTTCTTGAACTTTAAGGGCAAGCTTATGACGGGTAAGAGCAAGCTCTATGCCAACAGTTTTTTTTGCTGGTGTAGTAAGATAGGCTTGTGTTACCATTTTACCAATACCAGAGCCTAAATCATAAAAAATATCTTTATAAGTAAATCTTAAATCACGTAGCAATATTTTAGCTCCAGTAAAAGTAATTTCACCATAGGTTGGATCACCCCTTTTATCTAAAATTGAAAGCCTTTCACTTTCTTCAATAGTATAGCCCGTGCTCTCAGTATATAGTTTATTTATAAGCTGTTCATTTTTATCTTCTTGTATTTTGTTTTTAAGCATCTAAACTCCTTAAAAAAGCAACCTTCATCTCTTTTATAACAATTTTATATATAACTTATTTTGATCGAAAAAAAATCAACTTACGCTAGACATATTAGATTAGCTAAACATATATAATACACAAAGAGTACATATGCAAAAAGTACCTAGTAGCAAACTCGTTTTGTATTTTGCTATCATTAAATAAATTAGATATGCTAGAAAGAAATATATTTAATTTTAAAAGAGTTGTTTATGATACATTTCGTAAGTTTAATAATTTTAGCTAGTTCCACTTTTAATAGCGTAAGTATGCAAACAGCTTTAGAAGAGGAAGTAGTTGATATTTTAGTAACATTAAGTATAAATCAGGAACGAAAAAAATTAGAATTGTTAGAGTTGCAGCAACGGCTTATTGCACAATATTTAGCACGTATTCCTAATTTAAAAGAGCAACTATTTTTATGTAAAAACTATTTTGAAAATTTAAAAAAATCAGAAAATTATATAAAGAATAAACGGCAGAAACAGAGTCATTAAAATTATTCATCTACAAAATATGGAATAATTTCTGACTTTAAATTATATTAATTTACAAGATATATAGCCACACACTAATATATTAAAATTATACGCTAATTCTAATAGAAATCCCACTTGCAGCTTGCTGCATATATATATAATAATTAGCTTGCTTTGTTGCATCGCTACTTAAATACAATAAATTTAGTAAGACTATTTTAAGTTAGAGTAATTTCTTGTATAGCAGCTTTTCTTTGGTCAGGATTGTTTTTAGAAGAAATAATACTTGCTAAACCTGGGACTAGCTGTAGCGGATTGTTAATACCAGTAAAAAACAAATTAACCGATTTAATAAACAAAGAAGATTGAGCAGAAGAGGCCTTTTGCTTTTGCACTTCTTGTAAATAGGCATCAGCACCTGCTTTAGTTCCCAGCACTTCAATTGCTGCTTTATCAGCTTCTCGCTCAAGGCTACGTGCATAAAATGCAACTGGCAAAGCAAGAGTCTTATCTATAATTGTACCAACAAATGCTTGAGCTATCGACTTAATATTATAGGTAGGCTCTGCTCGATTACGTTTTACTCGCCTTACTGCTTTTTGCAAGTCCACTTTAAGGTCGCTTTCAGGGGCTACATTTACATTGATCACTAAATCATTTTCAAGGGTACTGAAAGTAGACTTTATATTATAATAACTGTTTACGAGCGGTTTAAAATGAATAACTAGAAAAAGTTTTACTAAATTTTCTTTATACCGTTGAGGAACGTATTTATTTCTTAAAGGTCTACTCAAAAGTTGTAGTAGATATTTTATACCAAAAATTTGTACATCATGTTTATATTTAATCCGCATTAATTCATGAGCAAGTACAAATTGTTTAGCTGTTACAGGTAACAGATTAAATTTTTCTTGATTTATATATACTCTACTGATTATGCCAGGCAAGCAACCCCAGATGTAACTATTATTAGTTTGCATTTTTGCTAATATACCCATAGTTTTTAAAGGGATTGCTTGATTCATACTCAGTTTTTGCTTAAGTTCAGTAAACAATAATTCATTTTCATCTTTTACAGATTTACCATCTATTTTCTCTAAAATATTTGCTATGCATGCTTGAGCTCTATCAGGTATAGCTGAAAAAACTAAAGGAGCTTTTAAAATCACCGTTAAAGCTACTACTAATAGGCATTTCTTCATCAACTATTCCTTTAAATTAAAATGAGCTTTTAATATTTATAGTTTATCAGCGCCAGCTCTAAAACACAAAAGGAGTAGATGTATAGGACTTCTTAGAGCAACTTTTTTTTAATTTAAAATCGGGTATAATTGATAAAATATAAAAAGCAAAACTGCACTACGAGAAAATATGAAAAATATATACATTTACTTAAGTTTAGTAATTCTTATTGAGTTAACCTGCTTGACCTATTGCGGAAAAAGATTGAGTAATAATGATACTAGTATAACTGCTCAACCTGCACCTATTGAGAGCCTACCTCAAGATATTAAAGCTATTCTTTTAAACACTTTAATACAAGGCTCATTTAAAGAGGCTATAAAAAATATAAAATCTTTAGCAAGTGTTAATAAAGATTTTTATAGACTTATGACTAACCAAAATAATTTAACTAAGACGATCAATCTTATCGCTCAAAATACATGGGCTTCTCGTATTGCAATAGCTTCTGCTCTAAGCTCGCCAGCAGCATTGCAATGGTTAAAAAACTATCTATCTCAAAAGCCAGATGAAAAATTAGGAATTCAAATAGTTAAATCTATTGATAATAAAAAATTTAGTCTAGCAAAGTTACTTCTTACACATGCTATAAAATCTAGTAGTAAAACTCCTAGCAACACTGTTAAAGATAAATATCCTTCAAGTTCACCTTTAGTTAAAGCTATAAAAGCTGGAAACCTGGATATTGTTTTAATGATATTAGCTAGCAACTTACCGAAAAATACTCTTAATACAGCCCTATGCGTAGCATTAGAATTAAAGAATCAAAAAGTAGTTCAATTATTACGTTCTGCTGGTGCTCAACAAGAAAAGTCAACAAAAGTAATACCTTGGAGATTTTCTTAAAAAATTGCTTATTTTTACCAACTACCACCACCACCGCCGCCGCCATACGAACCACCACCTCCACGTCCTGAACTACTACCAGGAGCACTAGAGGATGATGAAATAGTACTAGTACTTGTTGAAATTGGAGCCACTGAAGCCCGATTAACACGCGAAGTAAAGCCTGTATTAAAGTAAACGGGATTAAAACCAGAAGAGCCGCTATACCATACTGGTTGATAAGTATGGTTTTGTTGGGCTAATGACTTAAATACTGATGCAAATTGTTGAGTCCAAGCTTCTTCAACACCTAAAGCCATAGCATAAGGTAAATACTTTTCATATAACTGTGGAGTTTTAGTTGGTGGTGTCCCAACAATTTTTAGCCGCTCTATTTCTGTTGTTTGTAAAAATAGCTTAAAACCTTCAATCTCATCGGCTAACTTTCTGCCTATTGGTGTATATGTTTGTACAGCATAATAAAATAGTAAGTTAACAATCACCAATGCTCCTAACAGTCCAATTTCAGCAAAGGTAAGTTGTAAAAAAGGTATTACTGGCACAATGCTTATACCAGTAACAAGAAAAAGTTTACCTGCAGAGCTACTATGAGAGTCAAAATGTTTATAACCCAAATTACTTTCTATAAGCGCTTTTACACGCCCCATTGTAGTTTCCACGGTAGAGTTATAAGCCTTATGCAATACTAGGATAGTAGTTTTAGAAAATAAGTTTTCCATTAAACTTGTCTGTTCACGAGTACTATAATTTGGCTGCTCAGTGTTTTTAATAAGCGTATACACATCAGAGATTAATTTTTTTTTATATTCTATGGTAATAAAACCCTGCACTGCAAGGTCAACGATTTGGGCAGCAAAACCTACAGCATCATAAGCTCTAGTAACTACATAGCGAATATCGCCTGGTGAAAGGTCTTTGGGAGGTTCAAATAACGGAATAATAGTACCAGGCCTAACTTTTGAACGTATTTTTTTAGCAACTAAAAAAGCATACACTGCCGTAACAAACCAACCCAATAAAAGCCATAAAATAGTAAGATTGTCTCTTAAGAACCATACTATTTTAGTTAGAGTTCTAGGTTCAGTTATGAACCCTTTAGGCCAATAAGCAACCAGTTTAACACCTTGTCGAGGCAAAACTGTGTCTGATGTAAAATCTATTGTATTATTATTACCTAAACGACTATTATAGTTTCGTATAGTTAAACCTTCATATCCAGTATATAACTCAAAGCCTATACGTGCAGAGGGAATGCTTTTTGGCAAAATAACGTGTCCAGTTACTTTTTTTATAGGCATACGCCAGCCATACCCCGTAACACCCCATGATAATTCGTCAGAATCTTTAAAAAAGCCTATTTGACGACCGGTCTGATACTCAAGAATATAAGTATGTTTACCTAAGCTCAACATTGTTGAAGCACTACCAATTTTTATGACTTTACCATTCAACGCATTTTCTATATGATAATCAACAGGATGACCATCTTTTAATACTCGCTTAACGGTAAAATCAACAGTAATAGTATTACCTAAAGTATCTTTATAGTGTACAGGAAATTCACGAACAATACCATGCTTATTAGGGTAAGCAAGATCAACATATATAATCTTTTCTATAACATCCAACGAAGCATCTTTATTAACCGTAATAGTACTATCAAAAAGCTCAAGATACTCTCCCCAATAGTCTACAGTTACTATATTTGAAGTTAAAAATAGAGTACTTAAAAACAATAAATAATACTGTACATGGTTATTGTTCATCATAATGCTCTATTAGTCAAAAGTTACTTTTGGTGCTTCACGTTCTGATAAGTTTACTACTTCAAAATATTGAGCTCGCCCAAAACCAGTAAAACCCGCTATAATATTTGTTGGAAATACTTCACGAGCACTATTATAATTGCGTGCCGTTCCGTTATAATATCTACGAGCTAATTGTAAGTGTTCCTCAATCGTATTTAGGTCTCGCTGTAAAGAAAGAAAGTTCTCATTGGCCTTAAGTTCAGGATAATTCTCTACAACAGCAAATAGCGTACGCAATGCACCACTGAGCTCTGTTTCGGCAGCACCCTTTTGAACTACTCCTTGAGCATTTATAGACTCAGATCTATAACGAGCTACTTGCTCAAATATACTTTTTTCATGAACTCCATACTGTTTAACAACTGCTACCAAGTTAGGAATAAGATCGTAACGACGTTTAAGTTGTACATCAATACCGCTCCAACCCTCATCAAGCAGTGCCTTTAAGCGGATCAGGCTATTGTACCCTGTAATAAACCAAAGTGCTACCACCCCAGCTATACCCAATACAGCTAATAATATCATTGTCATCTTTAACCCTTTACTCTTGTTTGTACTTAATTTCTGTAGCATATAGTATGCCTTAACACTCTTAAGCATACCCATGTTTTAGTCTAGAACGCAACCACCCTTAGCTAGACCCATAAATACCCTTAAAATTATTTCCTAGGTAATTTGTATGCAGATATTAGCTTTGTTAATAGCTAAAGACAAAATTTAAACAGCACTAGTTCATTTTTTAGGTATAAACCAATGCCATTGTAATGGTTAAAAAAAATCGTTTACCCAAGGGCGTTTAAATGGGGTGTTTTGTTTTAATGCTTTTTATTATTTTCTTATATTTTTTGAAAGTTTAATAATTATCTTAAACGAGATAAGTTATTGCAGCCTCGAGCGGATTCGCTGAAGCTTTAGCGTAAGCGAAGAGCACCGAGGTATTACGAATGCATAGCATGAGTTCCGTATGACATGCTTATACAACTGTCGGTATTGTGAAGAAAGATGATTTACATATAAAACTTAAAAACTAATAAAATAACATCTTTAGTTTTCTTATATTATCTAATATAGCTATTACTACTATATTATCTAATACCAATTTTTACCCTCTGAAAACAGCGATCAGGAGCATGTTCTCAAAAACAAAAGTACGGTGGCTACCCCCATTTTGTACGGTGGCTGCCCCTAAAATGTACGGTGGCTGCCCCCATTTTGTACGGTGGCTGCCCCCTAAAAGTACGGTGGCTGCCCCTAAAAAACTGTTCAAAAGCACAAAAAAAGGGGTGCCAAAGTACGGTGGCTACCCCTAAAAATAAAAAATAAATTAGTGTTATGATTCAATTGATCTAAAGCTTAAAAAACAATTTTCTTACCACGCTTTTTAGGTGTTAGCTCTTCAGGGCTAAAATGGAGCTTTAAATTCTCGCTTCCTGGTTGCCATAAACGCTTGATAATTACTCGCTCAATATAACGTGAATGTGCGGGTTTATTTGCTTTGTAAATAAAATAGTAATCTATAAGTTCACGTGATTTTCCTGCATCGAGGCTTTCAATTATTTGCTTCCAGGCTTCAGATTTACGTCGTGCTTGTGCTTGCCATTGGCCTACATTAAGACACTGCTCGAGTGTCCACTCAACATAATCTTTTTGACTTGCAAGTTCGGCATGACGCAGTGCTAAGCTAAGATTAAAACCACGACGATGATCTTTATGAAAATCATGAGGTATTTTTAAAATATCCTCAAGTGGTATAAATAAGCGGCTCATTTTTTTGTACCAAATGTTTATAAAGTCTTTCA
Source organism: Candidatus Dependentiae bacterium (assembly GCA_013821315.1). Taxonomy (NCBI): domain Bacteria; species Candidatus Babelota bacterium. The sequence goes on from JACDHA010000011.1 coordinate 39,888, forward strand.
TAATACTAACACCGTTTAGACTTACGATAGTCTCTTTATCAGGCAAAGTTTCAAAACCTTTTACTTTAAGTAACGTAAAGGATTTAAAGTAAAAATTGCCTTCTTTACCTGGTACTTTCCGTATATTTTGTGTTTCTTCATGATCTTCTAGATAAAATTGTAGGCCTGAAAGTTGTACAATACTACATAAAAATCGTTGTTTATTACGGGGCTTAAGTTTGTAGCTATTTTCTTGATAAATATGATCAATAATTTCTTGCCCTGTTAAGCAATCAATTTCTTTACCTAAAAGATTTTTGTCATACATATACTGATAGAGCATCATAAAGGCTACAAAACCTTGCGAGCTGCCTAGTGTAATTATTTTTTCAAAAAACTTACCTAACGCAATATCTTCATCAAGAGTGATTTCTTTTATATAGCGCTCAGGCGTGCTAATTGAATATTTACCTACACGATCAAGATCCGCGTTATTAATTAAGTGTTCTTTTATGATAGGGTTTTTATATAAGGCATTTTTATGCCCTTCATAAGGAGCGCGCATAGCTGGAGTTAACTTTTTTGACATGAGGACACCTGTGCGTGTAAGGTTCCAGAGTTATTTAAACATAGTAAACACATCATTATTTAGTCTACGCAACTCTTGCCTGTAAGTACAGCTACTACTTTCTTGCTTCAAAAAAATAGTAGTATTACTAGGTTGGCTTATAGTATAATTTCATTTGCGTAGAAACGACCTGTATAAAGGGGTAATTATGTTTTTAAAAAAAGTGCTTATTTGTTGTTGTATATTTTTTTCTAGTTTTACTATGTATGAATATGATGAGGATCTCTATGGTCAAGACAGCGATGTTTATCAGCAAAGTAATTTTCAGGCATTATCCAAACTAGCAAAACCATTAGAATTAGAAAAACTGAAAATTTTGAAAATTTCTCAAAAAAATAAAAATTTTCTAAATCATGGATGTTTTCCATCTGAGAGTAATTTTAGCTTTCTTCTTCATAAACCTAAATGTTGGTTTAATAATGAAAACAATTATTTTGGTATTATGCTAACCCAGTTAGACAAGCCAGTTGGTTTTATTGTTGCGCGATTAGTTAATATAACCACTTTGTATATTTTAAAAATATATCTAACGCGCGAATATCGTTTAAGGGGAAAAGAGGAGTTTCTTATGAATCAAGTGCGTGCTTATTTTGCTTCTTTGGGTGCACCTGTATGTAAGGTAAAAATCTTTTTTTCTAGTACTGATTGTTACTTAGAAGATGCATTACAAAATACTGGTATGATTAACTGTGTAACTGACTTACAAGATTCACCTATACTTGCTTATCAAGCTACTTTAGATACTGCGAACGTAGACAAAAACATTTCTCAAGATATTAAAATTAATGAAAGACACGCACCTTATGAATACACAGCATAGTATAGATTTTGAGAAGCTTATACACGAAGCAACCCTCCATTTTGCTCGTAGTGGTGGAA
>JACDHA010000012.1 GCA_013821315.1 Candidatus Dependentiae bacterium
CAAAAGCTTCTGGCAAAATATCGTTTAGAGTTCTACCACGCTCTATTTGTTCTTTAAACTCGTTGGTTTTAAAAGCAAGCTGCTCGTCTGAGAGAATTTGTATACGAGCTTCAAGTGAATTAATTTTATCAACAAGCGGCTGCAAGCGTTTAAGCTGCCGCGAATTGTTAGTTCCAAATACTTTTGCTAACAGGGCTGAAATCATTTTTTATCCTTTAGATCGGGTCTTTTTTAAGTTTAGATCAGAGCTACTCACCAAATAAGTGTGATTATAGCATAAAAACAACAGATCGTCATTAGCAAGGTTAGAGAGTATCAATTTGCTGATTTTTAAGAGCCACTAGAGTCACGTTGCGAGCAGTATTTTTATTATCTCTTCTATATGAACAAAAAGATGCGTTGTGTATTGTACACTGAGTGTAGCTTTGATTAAAAGCTTCTAAGCTAACGCCATACTTAACCAGCTGAAGCTTATTAAACAATAGTAGATCAAAATAAAGCTGGTTATCATGTTTTATAATAACTTGGTCCGCAAAACTAAATTTAGTTAGATTTTCTCTAAAGTCAGGCTGCACGATATAACAGCAGACACCTGCTGCTGGACCAAAATACACGTGTACTTTATTTTTTTGGCTACCATGCGTTTTTTCAAGAGCTTGCATTGCTTTAACCGCTATTTCTTGCACAGAGCCCATCCAACCTGCATGAGCAAGAGCTACTGCATGATGCTCAGGATCATAGATAACAATAGGCAAACAATCAGCTGTATAGATACCAAGACCCACATGAGTTTTATTAGTTATTAAAAAGTCTCCTTCAGGCTGCATAGTTAAAAAACTAGTGTAATTTTCTTGAGAAATTATAATGCCTTGAGCACTATGTATTTGTTTAGTAAAAAATAAACTTTCAATATTTAATGCTTGCTTACTATAGTGTAAAGAACTCTCTTGCTCAAGTTCTGCTTGAGTTTTAGCTTGATTAAAAAATTCCCTATCGATAGGATGCTGAGCATCACCAAAAAAAATAGTTATGTTATTTTTGTGTATCTTCATGCGCTTTAGTATATAGCAGGATTTCTGAGCTTACAATGTTTTTATTTGCACATTTACACATTTGTGGTACTATGGAAATAGTAATCATACTAGGAGATTTACTTATGAATAATAAAAATGGACTTTCTCGTATATCAATTGATATACCTAAGATTCAGCATAAAAAGCTTAAAAGGCTTGCTGCTGAGTTGGGCGTATCTATGCGCCAAATAGTACTAGAAGCATTAGAACTCGTAGAAGAATGCAAGTACGGTAACCATGAGCCAAACGAAGAAACTATTAAAGCAATAGAAGAAGTTAAAGCTAGAAAAAAACTTATTAAAGCAGAAAATGCTGAAGATCTTTTTGAAAAACTCGGTATTTAAGTGCTAACGCCTATTTACCACTAAGTACCATAAAACGAGTAAGAAGACGCCGGTGTCTTCTTACTCGTAAAAAATTTAAGACATCTGTTTTTCTTGTGCCAAGCGGCGCATGATTGCAGGAATATCTAAATTATTAAGATCTAATGACGGTTTTTCTTGTATTGGAGTAGCAGCAGGCATAATCGATTCAGATCTTGCTTCTGTTCTTTGCTCTACGACTTGCTCAAATCTCGGCTCAGGGCGTTGCTCATAACGAGTTTCAACACGAGGCTCTGGTTTAGGTTCAGCACGTACTTCTGGTTGTGCGTAACGACTAGGCTCAGAAAAGCGTGATCTCATTTCGCGCATATCAAGCGTTACATCAGCGCCTGGTTGCGAAAACCCTGTAGCAATAACTGTTACCGTTATTTCGTCACCCAGAGACTCATCAATTACGGAACCCAAAATAATACTTGCATCTTCATGAGCTTGCTCATACACAATAGAAGCAGCGGCACCCAGCTCATGAAGACCGAGATCTTTATTACCAGTGATATTTAAAAGTACACCACGTGCTCCCGCAATTTGCATACTATCAAGAAGCGGAGAAGAAATAGCTTGCAGAGCAGCTTCACGTGCCCTATCTTCGCCACTTGCTCTACCACTGCCAATTATTGCAAATCCTTTTTGCTTCATAATAGCTCTAATATCAGCAAAATCTACGTTTATGTGGCCAGGCTTTGAAATAATATCGGCAATAGAACGGACAAATTGGTTAAGTATGGTATTGATCATTGAAAAAGCATTCATAAGAGATACTTTTTGATCAACAACATCTATAAGCTTTTGGTTTGGTATAACAATAAGCGTATCGATATCACGTTTAAGCAGATCAAGAGCCTCTTGAGCTACTTTCATACGCCGTTTTCCTTCAAACACAAAAGGCTTGGTAACCACAGCAATAGTAAGAATATCTTTTTCTTTAAGCGCACGAGCAATAACTGGCAGAGCACCTGATCCGGTACCGCCACCCATGCCACCGGTTAAAAACACTACGTCAGCATCATCTAAACAATCGAGTATTTTATCGATATCTTCTTCAGCTGCACGACGGCCTACTTCAGGATTAGCTCCTGCTCCTAAGCCTTTAGTTGATTTTACGCCAAGCTGTATCTTATGCGGTGCTTTAGATATTTTAAGTGCTTGAGCATCAGTATTGGTAACGATAAAATCAACACTTGAGTAACCAGCATCAATCATGCTGTTAACCATGTTGCTTCCGCCACCACCTACACCAAGAACTTTTATGCGCGCAATCGGCATATGCTGACTGACACTTTCAGATTCAAAATCTATCATAGCCTATCTCCTTTTTTAGAAAAAATCTGAAACCCATGACTTCATACGCCACAAGATACGGCTCATTAACGGTCCGGCCAGATGATCTAGAGGAACCGACTTTTGTTTATGGAGCATGTATACCAATAAACCATACCCTGTAGCATATAAGGGACTATCTAATGACTCTTTACATAGAGCTGGTACATGTGGGTTTCCAATCCGTACCGGCATATGCATTAACGACTGAGCAGTATACTCTATACCACGCAGTAAGGAGCCTCCTCCAGTTAATACAATACCAGCAGGGATTAAATGTGCAAGATTATTCTTAGAGATTTCTTGATTTACCATATACATAAGTTCAACTGCGCGCGACTCAATGATAGCAACCAGCTCATTAACACTTACTATTTTACGTAATTGCCCATGCACCATCTCAACTTCAAAGCGTTCTTGATTTGTTGAAAGAAAATCTATCGTGCTGCCAAATTCATGCTTAACTCTTTCAGCATCTTTTATAGTAGTCCGTAAACAAAGAGCTATATCATGAGTAAAATGATTACCAGCAATACCAAATACTTTAGTGTGCCTAATACTGCCATTTTGATAAGCAGCAAAATCAGAAGTGCCACCACCAATATCTAAAATTCCTACACCAAGCTCTTTCTCATCAGCACTTAACACTGCGTCCGCTGATGCCAGTGGCTCTAAAATAATATCTGCTACTTTAACGCCCGCCATTTCACAGCACCGCACCAAATTTTGCACTGACGCAATAGAGCCAGTTATAATATGGACATTAGCCTCAAGACGAACACCAAACATACCCAACGGATCAGTTACTTTTTGTTGCCCATCAATGGTATAGTATTGAGGCAGTATATGCACAATTTGCTGTCCTTCAGGAATAACTACTGCACGTGCTGCTGCTAAAACTGCTGCAATATCATGCGTTTTAACACAGCCTTGCTTTATAGGTACCATGCCTTGGGAATTAAGAGAATGTATATGTGCACCGGAAATACCAACATACACAGATTCTATCGTACACCCTGCCATAAGCTCAGCTTCTTTAAGCGCTTGTTTTATAGCATGTACTGTTTGAGCAATATCAGTTACTACGCCACGTGATACACCATGCGATGGTGCTTTTCCAATACCAACTATGTGCAAGCTATTAGCTGCAAGTCTTTGAGCCACTAAAACACAAATTTTGGTCGTTCCTACATCCAGAGCAACCAACAAATTTTCTGTATTGTGCGATTTCATATTCCACCCCCCTTTAGGTGTGCACAAACTATAAAGTCCCCTAAACGAATATCTACTGTTATTGCACCTTCTTTCTGCATACTTTTATAAATACGCTCGGCATACCCTAATTTTTTTGTTTTAAGCGCACTACAATCAGCAATGATCGTTACTTTTGGATGTGTATAACTTACCAGCGTGAGCTTGTTTTTTGAATGCCAAGTAACTGTATAATTATTAAATAGAGAGGCCACTATGCTTGTACTCAAAAGTGGTAATAACTCTTTTTCTATAGAGCCGATACAAGCATCAAGCACACCATAAGACACAACGTAAAGAGCAGGAAGTCCTGCAAGCGCCTCAGGCTTAAATAGAACACTAGGTACAAGTTTTCCATTACTAGCAATACAGTAGCCTTTAGTATTGTCTTGAGGCTTGTGAGAAATAACTTGTAGTAATGGCGTATACGCTTTAATAGCTACACGTGCTCTACCAGAAGCATCATAAGCAATACTTAGTGCGCGCAAAGCTGGAAAGAGCTTAGCAAGCTCTTGTTGTAACCCAGATGCTCTTTGTTTTATAAGAACTTCAGGTGTAATACTGTTTTTAAGCGCAGTGCGTGATTCTGTTGCTATACAGATATCAAATGTAATAGTAAGAGTACAGGGTCTTAAAAGACGCTTAACGCCATAGGCTCCGGCAGTCCCCACTGCACATAAGCCTAGTACTTTTAAGATACCTGTTACCCGCTGTAAGGCTCCCATAGATCCCCCTAACTCTTGACAACGGTGGTACTAATATGTTCATATCGTTTAATACTACGCTGAGTCAAGAATTTAGTTATTTATTTGCACTTACAAGCAAGAAAAACCCTCAAGTTTTTAGGCTTAAGGGTTTTTAATAGCAAAAAATAATTTTCTAAAATTTTTAAATTTTACCTTGCTGATGCGCTACCATAAACAATATAATACCTGCAGCAACTGATGCATTATAAGAAATGTCTGCAACTCTTTGTGGTAATTTTACCGTAAGACCTGAACTTAACAAATTTTTTGCAACTCCGGTTGCTTCGTTACCAATTACAACACACAAATTAGGTTGATAACTTACGGTGGTAGCATCTTCGCCATTAAGCGCAGTAAAATACAGTGTATAACCGGCTTTTTTCAGCTCTTGTACTGCCGCTACAGCCGAAGGAGCTTCATAAATTTCTAAATATTCAGCTAATCCTGCTGATGCTTTTAAAGCAGCGGCATTAAGAGGTGCACCTTGCTTTTGACAAATAATTACTCCACCAGCACCCGTACAATAAGCAGTACGCAAAATAGCACCAAGATTACGTGGATCTTGTACACTATCAAGCATAACTAAAAAGGGACTTTTATCTGTTTCAAAAAATTTGCGTCGATAACAAAATGGTCCAGCCCAGGCAATAACTGACTGATGATCAGTAGTGCCAGCCATACGTGTTATAATATCACGACTTACATATTGAATCTGTGTTTCTTTTGAAAGCAGGGGCGCTATAAGATCCCACGCTTTAGGAGTAGGCTTAGTCGTATAAATAGTATAAAGCTTGCGTCGTTTGGCTTTAAGTAACTCAACAATAGGGTGTATCCCAAAAACTAATTCTTGAACTTTTTCTTTTTTTACTGCTGCTTTATGCGCTTTGATCATCGTGTATCCGTAGTTAAAATTTTATATCTATAGTACTAACAATACGGTTTTTTTAATTTTTATGCAAAGTAACCATGCTATAAATTCTATTATGCAACATTGTTAACTAAATAAAAAAATTAAAGCTAGGTCTTGCTTTTTGGCTCTAGCAAGAGTATACTTATTATTATTAAAAAGAGTGTAATTATATTTTATTTTATATTATATTACAGGAGATCCTTTATGAAAAAGACTCTTACATTAGCGCTTACCCTTCTAAGCACCGTAGCTGTAACCCAAGCGCGCTTACGTCACTTTATCTTTGATGATATGTTTGAAGAAATGCAACACATGCATGAACAAATGAATCGCATGCAACAGCAATTCTGGTCTCATACACCTGTTTCTCTCAATACTCCAGAAGCAGAAGCTTTTAAAAAAGCACGTAAAAATATTACCAGCATAAAACCTGAAATCACTCAAGACGAGAACAGTGTTATAATTAAGTTCCCTATCCCTGCCATAGATAAGAAAAACATCTCTGTTACGGTAGAAGACAACATACTTAAAGGCACTATTCCTGCTCAAGATGGTCGTGTAGACTTTAGAGTTGCACATAACTATCTTGAAATTTCACGTCGTATTGAAATTAAAAAAGAGACTAATACTCAAGACGCTCAAGTTGAAAACGAAAAAAACACTACATCTAATAGAACACCACGTCAGGTAAGCTATTTTAGTGATCTTGTAACACGTGGCCACCTACTGCCACAAACTGTTGATGTTAACAGTGTAAAAGCAGAAACCAAAGATAATTTCTTTATACTTTCGTTTGCCAAAAAAAAGCAAGCTAAAATTGCTATAGCTCATGCATAAAAAAGTTATAGAGTAAAACAACTAAAAGGCCTGGACTTTGCGTCTGGGTCTTTTAATTTATAAGAAAGTAGAGCGCATGACAGGATTATCAACCCAAAGAAGTTGGCTTGAAATAAGCGAGTCTGCTTTTAGACATAACATACAGCAACTAAGTGCTCTATTAGGATCAACTGAGCTTGCTCTTGTAGTAAAAAGCAATGCCTATGGCCATGGTATGCATGAAATTGCTCAACTGTCTGAACAACTACCAGAAATTTCTTGGCTTTGTACTGCTGGTCTTCAAGAAGCATTAGATCTTAAAATTAAAAGCAAAACAACTAAAAAAGTTCTTGCTCTTTCGTATCTTGATGCTGACGCAGAAAGTGCTGCTAAGTATGGCATTCATTGTGGTATTTATGATTACCACACAGCTTACGGTCTTAATCAAGCTGCTCAACATGTAGGAAAACCGCTAGCGGTTCACATTAAAGTTGATACGGGCATGTCTCGATTAGGCGTACCACCTGAACAAGTGGTTAGTTTTATACGGCAGCTACAAACACTTTCACATATTACTATATATGGCATATTTACCCACCTATGTGACACAGCAAACCCTGATGCAACATTTAGTCAGCTGCAACTAGCGCGTTTTAATGCTGTGCTTTTAGAACTTGAATCTGTTGGTATACGTATACCTCTAAGCCATGCATTATCCTCAAGCGGTCTATCGATTGCAACTTCACAAAAGTATAATCTTCTTCGTGCTGGTGCTTTAGCGTATGGTATGTGGAAATCACATGAGCAGCAACAATTAGTTTCAACACTCTATCCTGGGTTTAATTTGCAGCCTGTTATGAGCTGGAAAACGCATATAGCTCAAATCAAGCAGATACCTAAAGATTCTTATATTGGCTATAACTGTACCTATAAAACCAGTCGACAAAGCACTATTGCACTACTACCAGTAGGGTACTGGGACGGCTATCCACGAGGATTATCAAACAACGGTTTTGTGGTTGTTAAAAACCAAAAAGCACCCGTTGTTGGTATAGTAAGTATGAATCTAACAGCAATTGATATAACCGCTATACCTAACGTTACAATGCACGACATAGTTACCCTTGTAGGACATGAGCAGATAAGCTTAATACAAGTAGCAGATTACGCAAGTACCATACCTAATGAAATAGCAACACGCATTAGCAGCTCGTTACCGCGCGTTATACTACCACAAAATCAGTTGCCATTAAACATTTCCAAAACTCGAGAAGTACCGTATACTGAAAATATACTGTAATCTTTTTAACACACATAAAGACACCTAGAGAATATTAAGCATGTTTATTGTTGAGGGAAATATTGGAGCTGGCAAGTCAACTTTTTTAAAGCTTATTCAAGAGCATTTGTCTTATGTAGCGGTTGTTTTTGAGCCAATTCATAATTGGCAAAGCAATCAAGAGGGTCAATCGTTACTCTCAAGCTTTTACCAACAACCACAGCGCTGGGCCTATAGCATGGAAACGTTAGCCATGGCCTGTCGAGTAACTGAACATCTTAAAGAACAACAACATACCTCTCCTTTTCGGCTTATTGAACGCTCTATTTATTCAGGGCACTACTGTTTTGCTTACAATGATTATCAAAGCGGCTTTCTCACACAGCTTGAATGGACTATGTATAACTCTTGGTTTAACTTCTTAATTCCTAACCATTGCACTCCTCCTCGAGGGTTTATTTATCTAAAAGTTGCACCCGAAGTAGCCAGTGCTCGTATACAAAAACGTAAACGCTCAGGCGAAAGCGGTATTCCTCTTGAGTATTTGCAACAAATAGATACATGCCATGAACAATTTTTAGTTGAAAAAGCGGGTATCTTACCTAGCTTACAAAAGATCCCGGTATTGATTTTAGATTGCAACGAAGAGTTTGAAAAAGATCCTGAACTTCTTAAAAAACATATTCAAGCAGTCGCAGAATTTATGCAAGCTACTCTCTAACTATACTCTTGCTTTCAAACAAGCCTTTTTGCTATATTTAATACTAATATAAAATTAATAGTCGATGTATAATAAAAGAGAGTCGTTATGAAATACAACTATATACTTGCCCTTATGTGTATAACCTTGGTTGTGCATGCTTTTAATAAAAAAGATATTGAACGTGCCAAAAATCCTCAAGAGCGAATACTTATTAATGGCGATCTAGAAAATGCCAATCTAACAAGAGCAGATATCCATAACAATCTGTGGATAGCAACAAGTGCTGCAAAAGTAAACTTGTATAATGCCACTATGGGCGACATAACTATTTTAGATTCAAATCTGCGAGGAGCAAACCTAGAACGAGCTCAAGTACAGAAAGCTCTTATTGCTGAAACGGACTTAAGTGAAAGTAACTTAAAAGACGCCAATTTAGAGGATATTCAGCTCTATAAAGTAAAGCTTACTGATGCTGTCTTAGATAGAGCAAATTTTATGGGAGCTATTTTAGTTGAAGTAAAATTTAAACGAACATCACTTAGTAATGTAAATTTTGAAGGAGCTGATCTACGTAGTTGTAATTTTAGCCAGATAAAAAGCTTAGATGGCATAAACTTTAAGGGCGCGAAGCTTCAAGATTCAGATTTTCGGGGTATAGAAAACTTATCTGAGCAATGGAAGCTCTTTTTAAAAAATGCAGGAGCTTTAGTTTAAAAAATAATTAAGAACCAATAATAATTGATTCTTAATTATAAAGTGAGCTAAAATCAGATATCTTCACGATTAAATAGCAGCTTGATTTCCTGAATTATTGCCCTATCACCATCGTTTTGGGTCATAGAAGCAGCTGCGTAGTTATCTTTTAAAGTTTTTAAACAAACAGCATCAGGCACACTTATTGTCCATGAGTAGACACCTCCACCAATACAGTGGCTAGTAACTTTTACGCCTAGTTTTTCATTAACTTCTTTTATTTTTGCTTCACAGCTATCAATTTTAGAGGGCTTAGAAGCCTCACTACTAAAAAACAGCTCAACAAATTTTACTCCTTGAGCTGAACAGACAATAAATAAACTTAGTAAAGCAAACATTAAGCATTGATTTTTTAACATACTCTATTACCTAAATAGTTTTATAAAAACGGTGTTTTCCGACTTTAATATACATATCTGGTTTTAGCATAGTATGATTTTTAGGATCAACGATTTTCTCGCCATTTATAGTTACTGCACCAGCTTCAACCAACCTACGCCCCTCTGATGAACTTGTTACGGCTTCAAGTTCTTTTAATATATCTAGTATCCAAATGTCTTTATTATAAAACGATGACAAATCCACTTGTTGGGCATTACTATAATCTTTTTTCTGAAAGAGCTCTTCAAATACTTGTTGAGCTACATCTGCTTCTTGAGGTGACCAAAAACGAGTAATAATAGCGTGTGCTAATGCTTTTTTAAGTACCATAGGATGTGCAATATTCTGAGCAACATCATGTTTCATGCTCTCTATTTCTTGAGCAGTTTTATGGAGCACTACACTGTAATAACGCCACATAAGGTCATCCGAAAGTGACATTAATTTACCATATGCCTCACCTGCAGGCTCAGAAAGGCCTATAGCATTACCCAGGGATTTAGACATTTTATTAATACCATCAAGGCCTTCTAACAACGGTACAGTTAATATAACCTGCGGTTCTTGACCATAATGCTCTTGTAAATAACGTCCCATAAGTAAATTAAAGGTCTGATCAGTGCCACCAAGCTCAACGTCAGCATGCAGTGCTACCGAGTCATACCCTTGCATAAGTGGATAGAGTAGTTCATGAAAACCAATAGGCTGCTGAGCATCTATACGTGTTGCAAAATCTTCTCGCTCAATTAAACGAGCTAAAGTAACTTTACCACATAAGCTTACCCATTCGCGACTAGAAAGCTTATCGAGCCACTCAGAATTATAGCGTATAGTAATTTTTGCCGGATCGAGTACTTTACTTACTTGATTAAAATAGGTTTCTGTATTATAAGCTATTTGCTCATCAGTAAGCGCTGGACGTGTTTTTGAGCGGCCTGTAGGATCGCCAATACGTGCAGTAAAGTCACCAATTAAAAAAATAACTTCGTGGCCCATATCTTGAAATTGACGCAATTTAGAAAGTACTACCGCGTGGCCTAAATGAAGATCAGCTGACGTAGGATCTGCACCTAATTTAATGCGCAAAGGCCTACCAAGTTCTAATTTTTTTATAAACGCTTCTTGGGGAATAACTTGTTCTGTACCAGCACGTAGTTTTTCCAAAACTTCTTGTTTGTTCATGTTAGTTTCTTATGTTTTTAAAAAGTTAAGATAGTATGCCTAAAAAATAGGTAATATAATGAGCTGCTCTTATAATCAAGCTAAAAAATATATTTGAAACAAAAGGCTTAAAGAGAAAAAAACCCAGCAACGTTCCAAAAGTTAAAATGTTTTCAGAATGGTTTGCGTAAGTATACGATTTTTCAACGCCAATAAAAAGAAACAGTCGTATCATATTGTAAATAAAATTAAGAACAGCTATATACAAGTTAAGCACAATGCTTGCAGCAATAAGCAGGCCAATAAGTATTACACTAGAAGAATATCCTTCAAAAATACTTAAAATCCGACCGAAATCTAGTTTTTCTTGAGAGTGAAAAACAATACTTAAAAAACGATAGGTAGGATTCTCGCCAAATACTGCTAGAGATACAACTAACGTTCCCATAGCCAATATAAGAGCACATAACGTTGATGTTAAATAAGCTAATAGTACACGGGGTAGCCTTAAATAACCTTGTATTCTCTGAGCATTAATAGGAACCGGCATATGCCAGCCAATACCTAATAATACGCAGGCAATAAAGCCTACAAGGTCTATATGCCTTTCAGGACTGAGAGCTAAATAGCCCAGCTCTTTAGCTGTTGGATCTCCTAACTTATCTATAAACCATGTTTGTAGATAACCATTTACTGTACAAACAATAACGTAGGCTAAACCTAAAATAACGGCCGATGAGGCAAAAGTAAGTATATCAACACTAGACATAAAAAAATATTTCGTTGTAATGAGCTTTATTTGTGTACTTAAGTAGCTTTAGTTTAAGAGAATTTTACTCTAGGGTCAACTGGGACAGCCTGTTTAAGCACTTATATAAAACTCTTGCAAAAATAGTATATACTAAACTAATTGACCACTTTTTCAGCTACTAGTATTATTAATATAATATAATATACCACTTTTATTGAGATAGATTTGACTAATATGGATAAAAAGTACGAACACTTACAAGCTGAAGCTCAAGCTCAAGAGCTTTGGCACACTCAAAATACCTATAGCGCTGACAATAATCCTGGGCCGCTTTATAGCATAGATACACCACCACCTACGGTATCAGGCGCATTACATATAGGTCACGTGTTTTCTTACACACAAACTGATATTATCGCTCGCTATAAACGAATGAACGGATTCAGCGTCTTTTACCCTTTTGGTTTTGACGATAATGGACTACCAACTGAGCGTTTTGTAGAAAAAAAACATAATGTCTATGCTCATGGTATGGCACGTTCAGAATTTATTAACCTTTGCCTTCAAGAAACTGCTCAAGTAGAAAAGCATTTTGAAGCATTGTGGCAACGTTTAGGATTTTCTATTGATTGGTCATTATCTTATTCAACTATAGATGCGCGTACTCGTAAAATTTCTCAGCAATCTTTTATAGAGCTTTATAAAAAAGGTTTTATTTATCGCAAAGATGAACCTGCTCTGTACTGCACCACCTGCAGAACTACGGTAGCACAAGCAGAACTTGAAGATGCTGAAAAGCCTTCAACGTTTAATGATATAGTATTTATGTGCGATGAAGAAAAGTTAGTTATCGGTACCACGCGTCCTGAGTTGCTACCCTCATGTGTAGCTCTGCTTTACCACCCAGAAGATACACGTTACCAACACCTTAAAAACAAAACAGCAACGGTGCCTTTATTTAATTACCAAGTACCCGTACTAGAAGACACAGATGTTGATCCAGCTAAAGGCACTGGCCTTGTGATGTGCTGTACGTTCGGTGACAAAACAGATATTTTATGGTATAAAAAATTTAATTTACCCTACAGACAATCTATTGGTCTTGATGGAAAATGGGTTGAATCAACAGGGCCGCTCGCTGGGCTACGTGTAGCAGCAGCACGAGAAAAAGTACTAGAAGTTCTTGAACAAACGGGATTGTTGCTCGCCAAAAAGCCTATTAAGCACAACGTAAATATACATGAGCGCTGCAAAAGAGAAATCGAATACTTAATCTTAAAACAATGGTTTTTAAAAGTATTAGCTTACAAGCAAGAATTCTTGGCTCTTGCTGAAGAAATTAAATGGTACCCCACATTTATGAAATCCCGTTACAAAAACTGGGTTGAGAATATAAGCTGGGACTGGTGCCTGTCCCGTCAACGTTTTTATGGTATCCCCTTTCCTGCGTGGCATTGTACTAACTGTAACGAAACATTGCTTGCAGATCCTAAAGATTTGCCTATTGACCCCCAAGAGACTCCTTATCCAGGCACGTGCTCTAACTGCCCTGGTGAAAATAGCATAGTACCTGATACTGATGTTATGGATACGTGGAATACTTCGTCACTAACACCTTATATAGTAGCCGGTCTTTATAACAAAAATAGTGATAATGTTTTTGCTCAAGCAGAACCGTTTATGCCTATGAGCATGCGTCCTCAAGCTCATGATATTATTCGTACTTGGGCATTCTATACAATCGTTAAAAGCTGGATGCATAATAAATTAATACCTTGGTATACCATTGTTATCTCTGGCCATGTATTAAGCACAGAAAAAGAGAAAATATCTAAATCTCAAGGTAATAGCCCCCTAGCACCCGAGACATTGCTGAATACTTATCCAGCAGATGCTTTACGCTACTGGACAGCTTCAGGCACTCTTGGCCATGACATGGCATTTTCTGAAAGCCAAATCTCTATAGGCCAAAAACTACTTATTAAACTTTGGAACGCATTTAGGTTTGCTCAACCTTACTTAGAGGGGTATACACCTGACACAAATCAAGTACCAACTCATTTAGGACCTGTAAATTCATGGTTACTACAAAATAGTAGTACCTGCTTTACTAGTTATAACCATTACTTTGAGCTTAATGAGTTTAGTTTAGCTTTAGCAGCAGTAGAAAAGTTTTTCTGGAATGATTTTTGTGATAATTATCTAGAAATTATAAAAGATCAGCTTATGAACCCTGCTAATTATACTGCACAAGAGGTAGAAGCAACTCGTTGGACATTATATACAGTAGGCTTAAGGATTTTACAGCTGTATGCTCCTTTTGTACCGCATGTAACAGAAACGCTCTATGGCTTGATTTACAAAGCAACCGTAGGCACACCGTCTCTTCATCAAACACGCTTTACAAGATTCCAGAAACTGTACGTTTTTGAACAAAGTACTACGGTAATGGAAGCTATCTTAACTATTATAAGCCAAGTACGTAGACTTAAAACTGAGCAGCAACTTTCACTTAAAACTGAATTAGCCACTCTTGCAATACACGTACAAGATCCTGTACTAGCTCAAGCTCTTAAAGGCCAAGAGGCCTTGCTTAAAGCGGTTACTAAAGCGCATGAAATTACCTATAGCTCTCAAGCCGCATCGAGCAAGCTTACCGCTTTAGATGAACTCTGGCATGGAGAAATAACCATTTCATGATAACTATTAAAAATACCCAAAGAAAAATACATCTTGACGTAGAGCACCTACGTCAAGATGTTCAAAAGTTACTTGTTGCTTTAAATTATCAAGATTTTGATATTGGCATTTGGTTGACTACTAATAAAACTATACGTTTTTATAATCGTCAATACCGAGATAAAGATAAAGCTACAGATGTACTTTCTTTTAGTTATCACAATTATCTAGAAGCTGGTAAACGTATTAAAGTTACAACAGAAGAAGATAAAAATCTCGGTGACTTAATTATATCCATGGAATACTTAGTAAAAGAAGCTGAAAAATATAAAACTACTCTTGAAAAACGCTTACGCGTACTAGTTGTCCATGGTATTTGTCATTTACTTGGATACGATCATATAGAAGATGCTGATTACAGCCGTATGCGTGGCAAAGAAGCTTGGCTACTTAAAAAGCTAATCTAAACATCTCTTAAAGATACAAAAAGAGCCCTAATTACTTAAATGCTTCAGGGCTCTTTTTGTATCTTAGTATACTTTGCTTATAAATTATTAAGCTTTTTCTGAATATGCTTTAATTGCTGCTTTGCATTGTGATCATTAACTGAAACAAGTGACTGGTTAAGCAGCTGTTTTGTTTCTTTTAAAGCGCGAGCTTGACGCTGTTGTTCATAAATAGATTGTTGCTGTAACGAGTTTGCTCGACGCAGTTCTTCAAGCTTTTGCATTTCTATAGCATTTTTTTGCTCTTCAGCCAAAGCTTTACGTTGTTCAGCTTCAACTAAGGCTTGAGCACGTAATGCTTGTTGATAGAGTTCTCTTTGTGCTTGATATTCACGTGTTTGAGCTACTACGTTTTTTATAGTTTCTAATGCATAACGCAACGACATACTATTTTTATAAAGTGTACCAGCAGTTCCATCAACTGTTTGTCCTTCAGTTCGTGTAAAAGATTCTAACGCGCTATCTAAAGCACGCAGGTCATCATGTACCCCATTGCTATACGTAACGTAAGGATAAGCAATGGAACTGTCGCTACACGAGCTCAAAAGAGTCGCCTTGACTTGCTTGCTCACTCTATCAGGATCGTTTTGACCATAGCGCGTAATAATTTCCATTTCTTTTGCATAATGCCATGCAAGTGTCTGATGCTTTTTATACAGCTCAAAGTACCCATAATGCACATCTAAAAAGTGAGCGAAATTCTCAAGTTGCCCAGCTAAAACAGACAAATACTGTATTTGTTCTTGTGCTTGCCTTGAAAGAGTATCACCGATTTTTTTTGAACTAATAATACCATGCAAAGAGACTAAAGCCGTTTGTACCGTAGCACGATTTTTTGAAAGCTCAGTAACATACACATTAAAAGCGCCATTAGGTAGGGTAGCTGCAAGCATAGGTGTATCTTTACAATCTTTAAAAATACGCAGTTCTGCGGCGTATAATCTGCTGTATTTGGTGTACAATAATTTACTATCTTCTATAAGCTGCTTTTGAGCTTTATCAACTGATGAGTTGTACCACCACAGTCCACCACCAAAAAGCGTAAGACCACTTGCAACTCCAGCAATAATGCCCAGAGTAATACTACCCCGAGCAACACGTGTTTGCGCTAATGTTAACCCAAAAAGGCAAAGCGCGATCATACTGCGATTTTTTTTACTTAACATCATGAATTGGATCCTAAAGCATACGAGCCTAAACTATATTTTTCTAGCTTCGTTACTCTACCTTCTTTTAAGTTAAGTATTACCTATAGTAACTCTACGTCAACTGGTAGTGACACCCTTAAGAAGAGCTTGTATTTGTCCGTATCTATGCGTCGTTCTACCAAGCCAATAGAGCTGCAATTCAATACGCTCTTCTGGAGTTAATTGCCAAGGCATATTACTTTCTCGTATACGCTTGGTAGTTTCATATAAACACAAAGCTACGCTTACTGAAATATTAAAACTCTCAGTAAAACCATACATAGGAACTTTTACAAAGGCATCAGCATTTTGTAACGCATAATCACTCAGGCCATATTGCTCAGTACCAAATACTAAAGCAGTTTTAGTGTCTAATGGCAGTTCATGTATTAATACGTCATTTTTCCACGGGCTGGTGGCCACTATTTTATAACCTTGAGCACGTAGTGCATCAAAGCACACTTGCGTATTATTAACATTTTTATCATTATATTGTTTAACATTCAGCCAATCACTTGCCCCTTTAGCAACATTTTCTGCTAATTTATAACTATGCTTTTGTTCAATAACATGAACGTCTTGTATGCCAAAGCAATCACTTGAGCGTAAAGCTGCACTTGCATTGTGGCCTTGATAGATATCTTCAAGCACTATGGTAATATATCGTGTTCGCTCTGCACTATTTTTTATAATCTTTTCAGCGCGCTCAGGGCTTATGTACTGGCAAAATTCATCAAAAATCTTTTTTTTATCGTCTATAGTCATTCTGTCTCTAATTGGCAATGGTTAGGTTGGGTACTTTGTAAAATAGTGTGTATAGCAAGAGAATTTTTATATTTTTCATACCGGTCATCCTTAAAATAACCTTTACGCAACTGATCAGCACCAAGCAAAAAAGTCACCAGTCCCAAGCTAGCTAAAGCAGCATGATGAACAGTGCTTACGTTTATTTTAGCACCATTTTTGTCATTACAGCTGTTGACTCCTACTTGAAAACCTTCAAAGCCTAAAGCTCCCAACATAAAGCCCGTAGCCATACGAGTAATATCGTAAATATCAAAGCGCCTTAAAAGATACGACGAACGCTCTCCTAAAACTTCTTGAGCAAGTTCTGCATAACGTTTAGCATCTTGCTGTTTTAATGTACGCGCAACAACTGAATTATTAAAAAATTCTATAAATTCGTTGAGCTTAGACTCTTTGATAGCATTTTCTAATGCATCAGCTTTAATATGAGTACTTGCTATAAGTATTAAAAACAGAAGTACTCTATTGCTTTGTTTCATGAAATCCCCCATAAATTAATTAGTACTAGTATAAGTGTATCAGGCCTAAAAGGATCAGCAACTGTTGGTCTAACAGAATAAATAAACATAACTACATTAATTATAGTAGTTTTAAATATACTTTTGATAGGCTCTATAGGATACTATACTAATTTACACAGTATTAACTTATAAGGACAAGAGTATGAGCGCTCGGATTAACTATATTTTAATCGTTTTTACACTTACTTTTAGCGTCTTTAATACAAGCTATACTTGGTTTGGTTTTTTCAACAAATCAGTAGCAGCACCAAAGAATAGTGGTTCAAAACATACAGAAAGCGCTACAAGTTTTAATCCCAATGATATTCTCTTTACACCTACAATTAATGTTCATGTTAACTCAGATAGTAGATCTGCTAGTGCGTCTGCAGCTAAAAATTCTTCTCGTCAAAAATTACTTGATTCTAGTCGAGAACGAGCGCAGCAGCATATTAACTCATTATCACATGTTATAATGCATAATAAATTTACAACTGCCCTTACTGTAGCAAGTATTAGTTATATAGCACTACAAAGTACTCTTTTATATCTAAGGCACAATCTTTATCTTCCCGATTGTTGGTCCAAATGGCATAATACAAAAACCCTTAGTGAATTATATACCGTACCTCAACCAACTTTAGCAAAACAATTGATAAACGATATACAACATACCTATACCAAGCTTTCTAATCCTCTTGACTTCACTACACCGCTTATATCTTTTGTGCGTGACTTAGAAACAGAAATTAAATATCTTAATCTTTATAAATCACTAATAAAAAAGGTTCAGCTGTATAAAATAAATAGAATTATATGGTTTGATGACAAGCTTTTAGAAGAAACGCCTGACAGATTGCACAGACTTGCTTATATTAAAAATACTTTTTTTACCTGGCTTGTAGATCATAAAATAGAAATACAAAAACCTTTGTTATAAAAACAAAAAGCTTGGTATAATTACCAAGCTTTTTTATTACCACAAAGTAACGCCCGCACCGATAAAGCCGCTTTTGTTGTATTTGCTTACAAAATCATCAATTCCAAATGCTAAATACGCATGAGAGCCAATATAAATCTTATTAAGCCATTTGAGATGCGGTCTACGATCGCAATAGAGTCTATTTTGTCCACGTAAATCAAAAGCTTCAAAACTCGTTAAAAATGCACCACGTGTACCAAATGGCACAGCATATTCAACTGCTAATCCAAGAGTGCCCTCAAAAATACCCAATCTAAAGGCTGCATTCTTATATATTTTACCAAGCTGTAAATTTAGCTTAAGCGAATCTAAATGTTGCTTAGTAAACTCAAAACACTCAGAACGTGATTTTCCTGTATTACCATACAGATCACAAGAACGTGTTTGTAGTATGTCACGTTTTATAAAACCTCTAGTAGAATACGTAGCACCACCTAAAAGATAGAGATCGTTATTATACTGAATCTTGCCATTAGCATAGAGTTTAAAATCTTTACATGCAGTCTTTGAGCCGACATCTTTAAGACACTCAAGATGAGAATCAACTGCAAAAGTTAAGTTTTTTAAAGTATTGACTGCACTACCAAGACCACTGACAACATGCTGAATATTTTCGTATGCTGCTGTATCGTTAACGAGTTGCCCTATGGTACCTTCACCTTGATTAATTTTTTGTGCTATACAATTAACTGTAGCAAGAGCTTGTTCTGCTTGAGTACAAACACCGTTGGTAAGCTGATCAGTAGCTAACTCTATACTACTAGCCACCTGCTCTATACTAGCTTGAATATGGGGTAACATTGTGTTATTAATGTTATCACTTACACATGTTATATTTTTACATAATTCAGGTAACTGATTTTTAAGTTCAGCAGCAACAGATCTAATATCTTGTATTATAGTTTGCATACTCTCTTGATTTGGTGTAATAAGATTATCTAGTGAATTACTAATACACGCTATCTTACGCGCAGCATCATTAATAAATCCTAGGGTATTTTTTAAATTTGAACTGCCATCAGTATCTATACATGCTTCTTTAAGCGTTCGTGTTACATCTTCAACGTTTTGAGATATCTTTTTAAAGCTTTGCATAAGATCGTCCATCGAAACAGATTCACGTGGACTATAACATAATGTTTGACCACTTTTTAGACGAGGTGTAGTATCATTACCTGGTACAATTTCTACAAATTTACCGCCCAAAATACCTTCTTGCTTAACGGTAGCTTGAGAGTCTTGGTAAAGAGCATACTTTTTAAGCACTCTAAGCTCAGCTTTCACGCTAGAGCCGTCAGACTCTAATTGCACAGAGTCAACCCATCCAACTTTTACCCCAGCTATTTTAACTTCTGCTTTTTTTGATACTCCTGCAATATCTTTAAAGTGAGCTGTATAGCTTGCATAACGAGCTTTATCAAAACGTAAAAACCCTACTTGAAAACTCATATATAAAAATGCGCAAAGCGCTGCTATAATAAAAATACCAACAGTTGTTTCTGCTTTAAAATGCAACGTAGTTCCTCAAAAAAAAAGTTTTTATAACCAATATAGTTTAGTGATCTTAAAAATAACACTTTGTGGCGAGAGTTCTGCAGGCACTGTATCTTTTTCTAAAAGAGCCGCAACTTTCTGGGTAATACCGCCTACGGTACCATACGATAGCACAAAAAAGGCTGTTGCTTCAAATTGCAACGAAAACAAAGCAGTTATTTCTTTAGGCAAACTAGCATACGATTTTCCAAAAGTAGGCATCAGTAGCTTATCCCATACACTTTGCCATTGCATAAAAGGCTTAAAGTTTTTTACCCATTCTTTTGTGTCACGTGGCCCCTCTTTTTGAGTAAAACCTAAAAGACTGCCAAACGAATTACTTATAAACCATGGATTAATCCTACCAGAACCTGAATGAATAGTAAAAAGATCTGTAAGATATACTGTTTGTTTATCAGGCTTTTTACCGGGCATAAGGGTTATTTTCTCCTGAAATGCTGTTTGCATATCTTTCGCTTGCAGTAACTCGGTAGCATCCTCAAAGCCACGACCTAACTGTTTTTTAAGCTGCTCAACAGAAGCAAAAAACTGGCCATTACCAACAGCTGGTGCTAACAGTTCATTCAGTACCACTGCTAAGGGTTTGTTGGTTTCTTGAGCTTGAGCATTAGGCGGATTAGTAGGGGTAGCAGGTTTAGCCCCTGGCGCTCCATTAGGAGTTGGTTTATTTTGAGCTGCAGGTTTCGGTTGCATTAACGGTAGTAATTGATTTATAGCTAATTTGCCTTGTTCAGAAGATATGTGTAGCTGCACTATGCCATCTATACCGTCAGCTTTGTCAGTTAAACTAAACTGCTGCCACGCGTTAATAAGAGTAACAAGCTGCCCAAACCAACGCTGCTGAGGTGGCTGCTTAGCCTCTTCTTCTTTAGTTTTATCTTCAGGCTTACTCGATTGATTTGATTGCGGTAACGATCCAGCATAAGCGCTTTGAGCTGGCCCATTTTTTTGCTCTTTAGGAATAATAAGCGCTAATTGAGCACGTGCTATTTCAATACCACCAAGAGCAAGAGTACGTGCTTTTTCTCTATCAAGCACTAAGCGCGCTTGACGCTGGTAACTTATAGCTCGTTGCACAACACTGGTAATAAGTGTAACAGCAACAGAAACAAGCATCAGCGATAATATAAGTATATAACCAGATTTCTTATCCATAGTAGTGTCTTTTAAGGTTTAGGTGGTACTAAAGGAGCTACAGGTTTTACTTGCTTTTTAGGCTCTGGTATACGATAAGCAGGCACTTTAAAAGCAAAATCAAAGGGGACTTCTCGTGTTGTCTGGGCTACTACAACGCTGCCTGTTAAAGAAACAAAGGCAGGAATAACAGTACGATATTTTTCTTTAATTTCTTTTTCGTTCCAATTTTCAAGCTTTTGTGGTGTCTTGGGTTGTGCTTCGGGTTTAGAATCAGCTTGATTTGTCTGTGCTTCTGGAGCTTCAGGCACATCAAACACCGTTGTTTGTATTTTAAGCTGCCTTAGAGAACCAATAAGTTCGTAATACTGTTTTAGAGGTCTATTTTTAAGGGTATCTAAATCAAGCTTATCTACACTAGAGCTGTAGTATAAACTAAAAGTACCCAGGTCGCTTGGATCTTTTTCTAGTCTATAAGCAACACGTTTAATAAGGGGACGAGCTTGTAGTTCACCTTTACTGGTTATAGCTTGCAGACCGCCGGTTGTTAAAAATGACCAAAAGAGCCCGTTATCTGTTTGATTAATATAAAAAATATCTTGTAATTTTTTTTCTTCCTGCTTTTTTTCTTCTGGCTTTTCAGGTGACTTTTGCTCAACTGCGTAGCCTGCAGGCTTTTCCGGTTGCTGGGCTTGTTGCTCAAGCTCTTTTTGAACGCTAAACGGATAGAGTATACCAGTAATATCTTTTTCCAGTTGCCCATACAAAGCACTTAAAGGTACATCAGTAGCAATAACAGTGGTAATATCAGACACAACAAAGCGTGTTTGTTGAATAAGCTTATACAGGCTCAGTGAAAGCATCGATGAGATAGATACCGCTATTAATAATTCAATAAGCGTAAATCCCTGCTTCATTTTACTGGCTCCTTAGGAGAGAACTTAAAGCTTATAAAACTCTCTTGACGATTTCCTCTAATATCGTCCCAAGAACCTTCTACCTGTTCTTTATAGAGTCCAGAAATTTTACCTAAAGCAGATTCTCCACTACTTTTTGATAGTGTATAGGTAATTTTTGTTTCAGGGTCTGCTACTTCAATTTTTTTGGTACCTGCGGTTATTTGCCATCCTTCACGGTCAGCTTGTACAAAGACATTTTTAAGTATGCTTATACGCTCTTCAAGAGCATGTGCTTCAAAAACACCTCGTAGCAAAATGCTTTGTAACTTTACTAGTGACAACGTGCTTGTCCCTACAAGTACAATAGCAAACATAAGCTCAACAAGCGTTAAACCTGCTACACGACTACACGAGTTAGAGATAAAGCTTTTCATAAAAGTTTAAACTGTACAGTAAAAGGGTTAAGCACAAGCTCATAGTTACCTGAATTTGGTAGTAATTTTTCTTGTTCATGATCAACAAAGAGTATACGTACCTCTTGAGCAGTACCGTCAGGTAAAATATAAAAAAAAGTTTTGGTAACTTTACCAGTAGCAAGTTGCGATTCGCCATTTATTACAATATCAGTAAATTCTAGTTCACTCGGCATGGTCATACGGCCTTGCTCGGGGCTACGCTCAATAGTATTTGAAGCAAAATTAAACGTTATCGTTTGTGCATGACTTGTCTGTAACGCAGCTTGTGCGCCCTCTTGCACAAAAGCATTCAGGCGCACGATGAAATCTTGACCTACAGACGTTTCCCGTTTTCTTAGTCGAGGTAACATAAGACCGGTTATAACGCCTATAAGTGCTATAACTATTACTAATTCTATAAGGCTAAATCCTGACTTCATATCAGTTTTTATGCCTCTTGAGAACGAGCTGAGTAGATTGGTGCAGTTGATCCGGGAGCACCTTTAGAAGTTAAATCATACGGTGGCTGTGCACCTTTACCATTAGGAGCGTAGTCAAATCTTTGGCCCCAAGCATCTTCTAGATCTTTTTCTTCTAAATTGGTACCACTCCATTTTCTAGCATTAGCTCCTTGAGGTGCTTGAAAGAGCTCTTCAAGATCTTTTGGATAATCGCCAACACTTATTTTGTAACGTTCAAGTTCTGTATCAAGAGCTCTTAAACGATTTTCTGTGGTACTTTTATTATTGCTGCTCGTTATTTGACGAATGATAGCAAAGCCACCAAGCATAAGCATAGAAATAAGACCAAGCGCTATACCAAGTTCTATTAAACTATAACCTGGTTTGAGATGGTTCGTTTGTACTTTCATAGTATCCTTTCTGTATTGAGAGATAATCACTTATTAACGGCTCGTTGCCTTTTGAGCAACACTACCTATGTTTTGTAACGGACCAAGTACCGCTAAAATAATAAATCCTATAACACCTGCCATAATCAAAAGCATAAGCGGGTTTAATAATGCTGACAAGCTATCAGCTCTTTCTTCAAGATCGTCTTCGTAATACCGTGCTACGGTTAATAGCATAGCATCTAGTTGACCGCTTTGTTCGCCGGTATTAATTAAATAGATAGCTACTGGTGGGAAAAGTCCTGTTTCTTTTAAATAGGGCGCCATTTTACCCTGTTTTATAATATTATCACGCGCTATTTCAAGTTGCTGGGTAAGTACTTTATTGTTTACAATTTTGGTTACTATACCAAGAGCTTCAGGAAGATTTACGCCACCTTCTATAAGTATACCCAGCGTACGACTAAATTGTACTATAGCACCCATTTTTGAAAAATACTTAATAAGAGGCAGTTTTAGTTTTAATCTGTCTATAGTATAACTTCCTGACGCACTACGACTCCAAAAATAGAGACCTGCAATAATAATCACTAAACCTACAGCTATAAACAGTATATTATGAGTAAAAAAAGTTGAAAGAGCTATAAGAAATCGCGTAGGAGCTGGTAGCGGTACTTTTTGACTTTCTAAAGTACTTACAATTTGTGGCACTACTTTCCATAAAAGTAATACCGTAATAAGAACAATAACAGCAAGCTGAATGAGCGGATATCTAATAGCATCTTTTATGCGCCCTCTCATTTCATCAGTACGTTCTAAATAATCATTAAGACGCTCTAGAATAACCTCGAGTTTGCCACTTGCTTCACCTGCTTTAACAAGCTGTATATAAATGGTATCAAATACTGCAGGAAAGCGTTGCAACTCATCAGCTAATGAACGACCCTCTTTTATGCCGTCACGTAACGAGATAACAATAGATTGTAATCGCCCTTCTGTTTGTTCTGCAAGCAGATCAAGAGCTTGTACTAACGCAATACCTGATTTAAGTAATACCGAAAGTTGCTTGGTAAAGAACATTTTATCTTTAAGACTTACACCACGTTGAAAAATACGCTGAAAAAATGGTAAACGTGCTGTTTGGCTTGGCGCAGGTGTAATAGTGGTTGGTAGTAGATTCATTTTGGCAAGCTGGTCGCGTACCGCTTGCGTTGTTGCAGCATCAACATAACCGGTTACTCTTTTGCCTTCTTTAGAAAAAGCTTGATAAAAATATAATGCCATAAAAAAAATCCTTTAAACTGCGCTTGAACAACAGGCCATTTTCATGTTACCCTGATTTACAAAGTTTTAAGTGTCTTTACTCTCAAGGAGTTATATGAAACTGCGCTCATCGATCTATTGTATTAGTTTCACTAGTTTTTTACTCATTATGCAAGCTACTTGCTCTAAAGATACTCAAAAAGGTTTTGAGAATCAACATATCTCTCAATTAGGTTCATCTTCTTTGTATGATAGTGCTTTTAGGCCTATAGATTTTAACAGAGCAAGTATTACAAGCTTTATAACTCATTCTTATAATCACACAGCTTATGCAGAAAATCTTCTTGCGCTTGATTTCTCTCATATTATACAATTTCTAAGCTTTGCTACCCAAAGCCCACAGCCACGCTTATATGCTAAATCAATCTTTAAACTCTTTGGTCAAAAACTAAAAGCTACACCACATGTCAATACTTATGCATTATTAATACTTGCAGACAAACTACCTGAGCTTATGAGGCCCCTTATGCTCCATGAATCAGAAAAAGCTGCCAAACAAGAAGCAATCGAACGAGCTCTTTATCACTTTCTTTTAAAAGACTTTAAAAAATTTAAGGAAAATTCTGAAGATACCTTAAAACAATTGTCTTATACTATCTATGATATAACTATGCGTCAAAATGCACAAGATGACCAAGACATAAGCATCTACGAATTGCAAAAGGCAGTTGAGCAGTTTTTAGAAATTGCACTCAACAAAGTTATTTGGAGCCCTTACGATCAACAAGATATATGGCTTTGTGTAAAAGAACTTTCTTATAAACTTGAAGATCTATTAGCCGTAAACGGCCTTGTAGGCACCGAAGAACTTGAAGCACTCTATTGGTCACTTATACACCGGTTTTGTTACCTATTGTCAACTGCGGGTCCTGAACTTAATCAAGAAACTTATAGTGCAATACAGCAAGATCTAGCTCAAAGTTCACTCTTACTTCTTTCTTTAAAAGAACAAGAATCTTTTATTACTTCTAAAAAAGAGCATCTTGAACAAGCAGTTATAGCAGCACAAGTTACTGCTACTGCGTACCAAACGGGGCTTATAGTTAAAAATTAACGTACTCCTGGCGTTGGTGCACCGGTTCTTAGAGGGCCAGAGTCAGTTGTAGCAGTGACAAAGTTAGAAACTGGCCTGTTAACAAGGGCACTATTGATTTGAACCGGAGCTGCTAGTGCATTAGATCGACCTAGAGGAGCAATTACTTGAGTTGGTACTACTGCAGCAAAAGGCGCTATGCCAGGATTGCCAATGCTTGTTTCTAGTATGGTAGACTGAGGGACTAAACTTTGTGTTACCGGAGCTATCGTTCTAGTTGATAATTGGTATTCCCTGAGCAACCACTGAAATAGTTGTTGAGAGAACAAACATTCTTGAGAAGGGGCAGCAATTACCGGTACAGACTGAATAGATCGCGCTTGGCAGCGGCTAAAATCTCTACAGCTTCCTTGACACTCAGTTATAAGCTCAAAACCAACATCTGAGCAAAAGCCCGATGGAGAACAACAAAAAAACAGTGTTCTTTCAGGTGCGCTTTGTGCCCTTACACAACTATTTGCCGTTGCCCATAGGCAAAATATAGATAAAATAACGTTTTTCATAATCTCTCTTTCGTGGTAGATTTAATAGTAGTAGAGAGTGCTTTTTATAGATACTACTTGTACACTCTTACAGATTAATAGTACCAAATTTATTTTCCATTTTACAATAATTTTATAAAAATAAGGGCGAGATCCTCATGCTTAAACGCGCTACTAAAGGAACACTAGAAGTAATTTGTGGTTCAATGTTCTCAGGAAAGTCTGAAGAGCTTATTAAACGTTTAAGACGAGCAGAGTTAGCTAACTTAAAGCTGTGTGTTTTTAAACATAAACTTGATGATCGCATGACTATAGAGTATATCTACGCTCATAGTGGTGAAAAGTTTAAAGCTATAGCTTTAGAAAATCCTTATGATATGTATTTATTTATCTCAGATGAAACTCAAGTTATCGCTCTGGATGAAGTGCAATTTTTTTCAAACGACATTATTGCTATTATTCTTGATCTTATTGACTCAGGAAAACGTGTTATTGCAGCAGGACTTAACTTAGACTTTCGGGGTGTCCCTTTTGGCTGTATGCCTACGCTAATGGCACTTGCAGACTCAGTTACTAAGCTATCGGCTGTGTGCAGAGAGTGTGGCAAAGACGCCCATTATACCCAAAGACTTATTGATGGAAAAGCAGCTAAATTTGATGATCCTATTATAATGGTTGGAGCTCAAGAGTGTTATCAAGCGCGCTGTAGAGACTGCTATATTATTGACCAGAAAGCGTGGGTTAAACATGAGCAAAATCAAAACAACTTATAATTGCACCAACTGTGCCTATCAAACTATAAAATGGCTAGGCTGCTGTCCTGAGTGTAAATCCTGGAATACTCTTGAACTTAGTCAAGCGCCAAGTGGCGGGCAAAAAACACTTGTTGCTCCAGTGACCCTTACGGCACTGTCGGGTATTGAAACTAAACCCTTTACTCGCATGCTGTCAGGTATAAAAGAATGGGATCGTGTTACTGGTGGTGGCCTAGTGCCAGGTGAGTTTGCTGTCGTTACAGGTGATCCTGGCATTGGCAAATCAACTTTACTATTGCAAATTGCCGATAAACTTGCGCGTAGTTACACTATATTTTATTTTTCTTCTGAGGAATCTCTTGAGCAAGTAAAACTCAGAGCAGACCGTTTAGGTATTACAAGCCCTCAACTTTTATTTGCCGATCAAGCCAATCTTGATCAGATTATTTCTACTGCTCAAGCACATAAACCGCATGTGGTAATAATTGATTCTATTCAAAACTGTTATACCCAAGATGCTCATAGTATACCTGGTAGCATAGGACAGCTTAAAGAGTCAGCATTTAAGCTTATGCGTCTTGCAAAAGAGCATGATATTACGGTTATAGTTACTGGGCATATCACGAAAGACGGCGTTATAGCCGGGCCTAAGACGCTTGAGCATATGGTTGACGCAGTGTTTTATTTGCAAGGCGAAGATCGCTGGCAAACACGTGTATTACGCTCAGTTAAAAACAGATTTGGCACTATTCATGAGCTTGGTTTTTTTGAAATGGTCGAAGAAGGCATGCAAGAGGTACCTAATATAAATCAGCAATTACTTGAAGAGATATCCTATAGTCCAGGTTCTGTTCTTATTAGCTTTATCGAAGGCTCACGGCCTCTCCTGCTTGAGCTGCAGGCTTTAGTGTTATCATCTAAGTTTGGCATGCCACAACGTGTTGTGTCGGGTATTGATCAGACACAGGTAGTATTGATTGCTGCAATTTTGGAAAAGTACTTGCAAGTTAAACTTAGTGCCCATGATATTTTTTTTAAAGTCAGTGGCGGCTTTAAAATTAAAACAAGTGGCGCAGATTTAGGTATAGCTTTGGCATTGCTTTCAAGTTACTTTCAAAAACCGTTACCAGAAAAATCGCTTGCCTTAGGTGAGATTAGTCTTACAGGGCAAATTAAGCCTATTAATCATATTGGTATTCATGCAAGTGAAGCTGAAAAGTTTGGTATAAGTAAATTACTGCTTGCTCATAATCAAAAAATTGAAACTTCCTGTAAAACAATGCGCTTTACTAACGTCTATGAGCTTCTTTCTCTTTTTGGTGACTGATAAAATGTATAGTTAGATTACAACTTGACAAAACCAGGAGGTGCCTGTTATAATATACACTAGTATATATTAACTGGAGCTAAAGTTATATGAAGCAACTCAAGACTGTCAAGATACAACAAACAGAAGATTTTGAAGATTGGTTTTTTAACCTTACAAAAAAAGAGCGCCTACAAATAACAGCTCGCTTAGAGCGTATAACAGCATATGGCCACTTTGGCGATTCTAAATTTTTAGGTGACGGTTTATACGAATTGCGTTGGAAAAACGGATGGCGGCTCTATTTTGTTATGATAAAAGATACACTTATATTACTAGTGGGTGGGCATAAAAATGACCAAGAAAAAGATATCAAAAAAGCAAGAATTAACATTGGACACTATAGCTACAATTAATTTAGACCCTAACAAAGTTAAGAAACTTAAAGATTTTAATCCCGAAAGCATCTTTCTGGATCATACTTTTGTAGGTGAAGCATTATTACAATGTTTAATAGATAATGATACAGAAGCTTTCATGGAAATTTTAGATTCTTATTTGAGAGTAAATAAAAAGAGAGTTGCTAAGAATGCTAATCTAACGCGTTCAACAGTTCAAAGTGCATTTTCTAAAAATGGCAATCCAACGCTTAAGACTATAGCTAAAATTGTACATCATGAAACAGCAGCCAAAAGAAGCTAATATTTACAAAAGCTCTCTAGAGCTTTTAAGCTAAACAAGATATACTTGAGCAAATTTCTTTAACGCTACTTATTACAAGAGGCTCTTATGAAAAAACTTTTTTCAAGTGTTGGCTTAGCACTTATCTCTTTAGGTTATTCGTATGCCAATGAGCATAAGCATAATCTTATAAGCGTACACGCTCTTAATCCCCGCATTGTTTTAAATATTAAGTATGCAACGGCTGATAATTTTATGCATAAAAAGCTTTATTCAACCTCACAATGCTACGTACATACAGCACTGGGTGAAAGATTAACAGCTATTCAGCAAGAGCTCGAGACTTTAGGATTAGGTCTTAAAATATTTGATGCCTATCGACCATTATCTTTAGAAGAAACTATACGTGTAGCAGCACCTGAAGAGGCATATGTAAGTGCAACGCCAACAGGCTGCGCTCATAATCGCGGTACTGCAGTTGACGTTACCCTAGTAAAAGCTGATGGCTCTGAGATAATCATGCCTTCAGAGTATGATGAATTTACTTTAAAAACACGCCGCTCTTATACAAGTGCTGTTCAAACGGCTTTAAGCAATCGTGATTTGCTTGAAAAGCTTATGGTTAAATATGGCTTTATTTCTTATGATACTAATTGGTGGCATTTTGAGTTGCCGCATAGTGAACATTATCCATTGCTTGATATAAGCTTTGAAGATTTAGCACGTTAATCAAAAAAGGGGATACTTCTGTATCCCCTTTTTTAGTACTTATTGCAATCTTCTTGGGGATCTTAAGGGGCGCACCCCTTATTATATATTAATTTAGTAATCTACTTGCTTATAAGACTTACGCGTACGCCGTGTAAGATTAGATTGGTTTTCTGAAAGGCGCCATACGGCTATAGTTGCACTAATCAAGGCTACCCAGCCTACTATCTCTTGTATCATGTACTCTCCCTGAAAATAACTGCTTTCAACTTTTTAGGTTAGTATACCAAAAGAGGCTAGAGGTAAGCTAGCAAATCTATTGCATATGTTATCAAAAGGCGTATCATTAAGAAATATACATAAAATCTTATTTTTAATACTAGAGCAATTACACCATGTTAGCCAAACAAAAGACTACTATACATAGTATTTTACTTATCCATTTGGTTTTTTTTGGTGGCTTAAAAAGCTTTTGTAAAAGCCCCATTGCCCCTAAATCATTAATTATTATTTTAGATAGAGATTACGAAGAAACGTGCGCAAAAAGCCTCGAGCAAGATGGCTACGACACTCTAAGTAGACCAGAAGGAGTTGGCGCTATAACATCTACACTTATAGTAGCATTACATCAGCAAGCAGCACCTATAGTAACAAGCAAAAGTTTACTCCAAAACATTCAAGATCATACTACTATTTTAGAAGATTTTATTTTAAAAAACAGAACGTATATTTTTAAAAAGTACAATTCTTTTAAACGATTTTCATCTCAAGAGCTTATTAAACAATTTCGCATACAAGCCACCTATACAACTACTATGTATGACCTGGTAAACAACTCCCTTAAGAATTTGCTCAATACTACTTCTCAACAAGAACTTCTTAAAACACTTAAAAACATAAGTAATTCTCCTACCTTTTCTATTGAGCAAGCTCCTCTGCTTTTTACTCAAGCACTTACTAACAGATATCATAAAACATGTTATAACGAACTAACAACGTATATGCTCTGTATGCTTACGTTAAAACAGTTACACAATTGGCGATTATACTCAATTAGCCAAGATATGTGTGTTTTAGTGCCCTCTAAAACTCTACAGCAAAACCTAAAGCCATTACAATCTCAAACACATACAAAGTTTTCCCCTTTAGAGTATGCAACAGGATTTAAACTTAGTCTTTTACCTGAGTTTACACTAAAACCTGGCCGCGATATTTTAACATGTTCTTATAAGCCTCTCTCTCTTATTTTAAAGAAACTTTTTATAACCACCCAAGAATACAAAAAATCAGGCTACAAGCCACTCTGCTGGAATATCTATCTTACAGGCCATGGCTCTGCTTCAACAAACTATCAAGAACAACAACACTATTACCAATTACTTGAAAAACATTATCAACATAATCCCCAAAAAAATAAAACGGAAACTTATAGAAAACTACAAACTATTAAAGAGCATATAAAAAAGTCTAAAAACAAAATACCCGAAGGCACCATAGCAACGTTACCAATACATGAGTTTAGAGAGCTCCTCTTATTTTTCCATACGCAGTTAACTGTAAACTTGCTTTTTTATGCTTCATGTTATGCTGGTGGTTACCATTTAGAAATACCGTTTATGTACAACAAAAAGCCTTTACGGCTTAATTATACAATTATTGCAGGATCTGTAGCTGAATGCCCTATTAAACAAAGTGTTCCTTCGTTGGCATTACCACCTTACAGACAAGTAAAAAATGGTACACATACAACCATTTACGGCATTACACCAGAGTCTATAGATTTAGGAAAAAAAAGCCTTACCTTAACAACAAAACTCTGTTTTAATAGTTTTTTTAGTGCTCTAAAAAAGCAGTTACTCTCAAAACACCTATTTATTAAGGCCTTAGAATCAGTACATGTTTACCATGACAAAAACAGTAATTTACTTAAAGAATATGCTTGCAATATTCCCTGGATACGTCATAAAAATACAATGCATTTCAAGCTTTTACTGTCTTCAAAAAAAACGTGTCCCCATCTCTCTCTAGCAACTCAAAAAGATCTGCAAACGCCACTCATTTTTACAAGTCCTATGCCATGGCAACTGTATAATAACCCCTGTTATATTTCGCAGTTACAAACTCACAGTGATACACTTCAAGACATAGTAGGAGCATTGTTACCTATTGACGATCTTAAAGCGTCACGCGTTATTTTTATCAAAAAACTTATCTGTAAATCAAGCCCACTTTTACCACGATTTTTTGATCAAGCCACTACAGAACTCACTAATGTACTCTTTTGTTACGGTATTCCTGATTGTGATACCTTAACAATCAATACCACCATAACATCTTATTTTACGTATCAATCTACCCATTACAAAGTAATTTTTAAAAACGACAAAAGCCTCTCTTTACAAAAAAATCACTCTGATGCTTTTCTTGCTTTTATCCAAAAGGGTTAATATTGCTCTAACTATTCTCGCTCATTGAAGTTAGGCCATGCGCTTATATTCTACTCTTACCAGTCATTCTTTAACACAAATTAGACAAAACCTAAGCTCTATGTTAAAGATCAACATTAAAGAGAGTACAATTTATTAGGAGGTATCATTATGAAGTTATTTACATACTATAGTATTATATTAGGTTTAGCAGCTTGCTTGCTTTCGTGCAGTAACAGCATATCTCTAAATTCTTCAGATTACGTTATAACTACCCTTACCACTCAAGATAATACAAAGTCACTTAAGGCTCCCTCTTTATCCTTAAGTGATCTTAAAAGAGTTGCTCAATCGCCTAACACTCATTGGGTCTACGTACCAAATGAAGTAAAACAAGCCTTAAGAGAAAGCGGACAATGGAGCACAAGTGCTTTAAAAACAGATCTATCACCATCTTTTTTAGATTTACTTCCCATTCTTGAAAATCAGTCTGACGTTACTTCTTATGAAAAAATTACTAAAGCTCTTTCGTGTATCTTAGATAAGCCCCTACAGAAAAGTCCATGCTCATCCAAGTTAGCACATCCTATTTTAGAAAAATATCATCAGACTTTACTCAATGGCGATGCATCCCTTTCTGTTACTACTAAAATGTGCAAAACGTCTCAGCAGCCTAGATACTCTGTAATAAATAATCTTTTAGTGAAAAAATGTTTAAAAGCAAAAAGCATTATTGCTCATTCTCTTGCCGTTCAAGACAAAGCAACTATCAAAGGCTCACTAATCAGCAATTCCATTAGTTCAAATACGGGAACATTTTCCGATTTAACTGTATCAGGAACTTTAAGTGCACCTAATTTTATTGTACCTGATATCTCTGCAATAACATCAGCTACACCACTTAATATACCTAATACAATAGTAAAGCGTGACGATACTGGAAGCTTTGCAGCAAGCATTCTTAAAAGCACTCAGGTAGGCATAGGTACAGACTCACCAACCCAAGCACTTGACGTACACGGCAATATTGTTGTTAATGGCTCTATTATGGTAATGCCCAATACAACTGTTAAAAGCCCAGGAGCATATGATGTCTTAGTGCCTGTGGGTACCGTAAGCGCACAAAATTTATTAGCTTCAGATGATATAACTGCTCAAACTGCACATTTAGGCACAACAAACACCGGATCTCTTACAGCTACAGGTTCTGTTAACTTTACTTCTTTTTCAGAAGGCTTACTCCATACAGATACACTTGGCAACGTTTCATCATCATTACTTGCTACTAAAAATATTAATGATGCTGCTATAACTGATAGTAAGTTAGCGTCTTCTGTAGGCTCTACAGGTCAACCAAACTCTTTTGTTAAACTTGACAACCAAGGCAACTTTGCTGCTAATAGTATAGAAACTACAACACTAGGCATAGGCACACATATGCCTAACGCAGCCCTTGATGTTCAAGGAGATGCCCTTATTTCAGGTGCATTGACTGTTGGAACATTTAACGTATCAACTCTTAATGCTCCTAACATTTCTACTCCAGGAAATATAACATCAAATACTGGTGATATTAAAGCACTACAAGGTTCTATAAGTGGAGCATCTCTTATTTCTTCAGGTCCTCTGACAGCTGGAGCATCTACTCTTGGCACTACAACCACTCAAGGGTTAGCTAATACAGGAGCTTTTAGTACAACAGGTCCTATTAATTTTAATTCACTGCCTCAAGGATTAGTACATACAGATGCTTTAGGCGTCGTATCATCAGCTCTTTTAACAACAGCCGATATCAACAATAGGGTTATAACTGACACTAAATTAGCATCCCCTGTAAGCTCAACTGGTCAGGCTAATTCTTTTGTTAAACTTGACGGACAGGGAGACTTTGCTGCCCATACTATTACCGCTAACCTACTTGGCAATGCAACAACAGCAACGCTTGCAGCTCAAGTAAGTGGTCAAACACCCTTAAGCAATGCAGGAGCTGTTGTTCAAAGGGATAATAACGGTGATTTTGCTGCCGGTACGATAACTGCAAGTTTAACGGGTAATGCAACAACAGCAACCACAGCAGCCACTGCAACAGATTTTACTGGAACCCTTAGCGGCGAAGTTACAGGACCACAAAGTAATACACAAGTCGTTTCTGTTGCAGGCGTACCGGCAAATTTACTTGCAAGCGGAGCCACTCTGGCCAATGCTGCAACTGACACCAATACATTCCAAGCCGTTGTTAAACGTGATTCTAATGGTAACTTTTCTGCAGGTCTCATTACAGCAGATTTAGCAGGAAATGCCAGTACTGCAGTATCAGCAGGAAGCGCAACCAGTTTTAGCGGTATATTAAACGGAGATGTTACTGGCACACAAAACAACACACAAGTCATCTCAGTTGGTGGCCTGACTGCAAACTTAGTCTCTAGCGGAGCAACACTAGCAAACGCTGCTACTGATGCTAACACTGCTTTTACGTTAGTCAAAAGAGATACGAATGGCAATTTTTCTGCTGGAGCTATAACTGCCAATTTGTTAGGTAATGCTGACACTGCAACACTAGCAGCCGCTGTAGCAGGTCAAACTTCCGCTAATAATGCCAATACCGTAGTACAACGCGATAACAATGGTGATTTTTCTGCAGGCACTATAACGGCTAATCTAACTGGTACTGCAACAAATGCCGTAAACTTTACTGATGATCTAGCAGGTGAAGTTACGGGACCCCAAGGAGCAACAGTCGTATCTTCTATTTCGGGAGTATCAGGCAACTCTCTTGCAATAGGAGCTACTCTTGCTAATGAAGCAACATCATCTAACACTGATAACAGTATAGTAAGACGCGATGCATTTGGAGGGTTTTCAGCAGGTCTCATTACAGGAACAGTGTCTACTGCTCTTGAAGCTCAAAACGTACTTGGTCAAACACCGCTATCAATATCAGGCACCGTTGTGCAACGGGATGATACTGGTGGTTTTTCTGCTGGAACTATAACTGCTGCTTTAAACGGCAACGCGAGTACAGCAACTATAGCAGACACAGTCAGTGGACAAACTTCAGCAAACATAGGTAATACGGTCGTACAACGAGGTACAAATGGTGATTTTTCTGCAGGGACTATAACCGCTAATCTAAATGGTACGGCAATAAATGCAATAAACTTTACTGGTAATCTAGCAGGCGAAGTTACTGGCCCTCAAGGAGCAACAGTTGTATCTTCTATCTCGGGCGTATCAGGTAACTCTATTGCAAGCGGTGCAACTCTTGCTAATAACGCAACTTTTAATAACGTTGCAAGCACTTTAGTTAAACGTGATGACAGCGGAAACTTTACTGCTGGAACTATTGCTGCAACTTTAGCAGGTAACGCAGATACCGCAACGACGGCTACTACCGTAAGCGGTCAAACACCAACAAATAACCCCGGTTCGGTTGTGCAACGAGATAGTAATGGCAATTTTTCTGCAAATATAATTACTGCAAGCTTACAGGGCAATGCAGATACAGCAACAAACTTTACCGGTTTACTGTCAGGTGACGTTACAGGAACTCAGTTAGCTTCAGTAGTGAGTTTTGTAGGGGGTCTACCTACAAACAATATTGTTACTGGGGTCAATCTAGCTAACAGCGCTACACCCGCTAATGGTTTTGGCACATTAGTACAACGTGACGGCAATGGTGATTTTACAGCAGGTACCATTACTGCTCATTTAGCAGGTACTGCTGATACAGCATTAACAGCAGCTAACTTTTCCGGCACTTTATCAGGCGATGTTACAGGAACACAAAATAACACCAAAGTAGCCTCAGTAGGGGGTAAAACAGCAACAACTGTAGCTTCAGCAGTAACTCAAGTACAAGCTGCTAGCTCACTTAGTGACCCAGGCACTCTTGTTCTACGGGATGAACAAGGTAGCTTTTCAGCCAACATCATTACTGCTAATCTTACAGGCAACGCTTCAGGTAATGTAAACAAATTAGGCGATTCTATGTCGGGGCCCTTAAGCATAACCCCTTCATCAGAAACAGCTTTAACTGTTACAGGAGCCCCTGCTACACCTGCAATTAGAGTAATTCCTGAAGGAAATTCCAAAGGTATAGTTATAGAAAGCACTTTAGAGAATGCTCTTGAAGTTAACGTCAATAAGTTTACTGTTTCAGGGTCTAATGGTAACACATCCATAGCAGGGACTCTTGCTGTAGGTGGCGCTACCCAACTTAATCTCTCTTCAGGCATAGTACATGCAGACAGCACTGGTATTTTAAGCTCTTCACCTATTGTTAATGCTGACATAGGGGCTAATGCCGGTATTGAGTATACTAAACTTGCTCTTGCAGGCTCTATTACAAACAATGATATTGCTGCTAATGCAGCTATTAGTGACAGTAAATTAGCCCAAATAATAACCCCAGGAAAAGTGGCTCTAAGCGCTACTAACGGTACACCCGATAATCAGATAAATACTCTGGTATCTCGTGATAGTTTTGGTAATTTTGCTGCTAGTACTATTACAGCAAATGTAGTCGGCAATATAACGGGGACAGGAAACTTAACTACACTCAACGCTGGCAATACTACTATTACCGGCCCTGTAGCGTTAAGTGGTACGACAAGTACTCTAAGCGTTGACGGGATAACTCAATTTAATAATAGTGTCTCTTTTGCTCAAAATATTCCAGGTATAGCACAAAACACTCTCATAGTAACAAAAGGTCCTCTTTCAGGACCAAATGAATTTAATGCTATTAATACTGCTCTTGCTAGCATCACTGATAATTCTGCTATTAAACGTTATGTTATAGTTGTAGGTCCTGGAGTTTACAGTGAAACTACCATTCAACTTAAACCCTATGTAAGCATTCGTGGTGAATCAACTAATGCCTGTATTATACAAGCAGCAAGCACCAACCAAGATTTAATAATTGGTACACCTAACGCCTCACTTGAAAAGCTTACCTTTACAGGAGCTACAGGGCCAGGTAACGCTGCAATTGTCTATAATGGTGGCGGTTTTTTTGATATAGTGCGCTGTAACTTTTTATCTAATACCATTCATATTAAACAAGATTCTCTACAGGGCATTTCTGTTGTATCGCTCATTTCTTGTACTATAGATCCGTTAAGTAACTTTTCCACTGGGTTTCAAGTAAGCAATACAGGGACAAATACTTTTTCACTTTTAGGCTTATATGGCGTTAATTGGCTAGCATTAGCTAATTCTTATAGCCCTACATTTGACCTCGTTAATCTTAATGGTACTGGTTCTATATGTATAGGAAGTGGCATATTTGCAGGATCGGCAGTCAGTGTTTTAGGTGGAAACGCCTTTGTAGTAAGAAATGGTGCTGCACTTCAAATTGATGGTATGACCTTAACTGCGTTCAATAAAGCATTATATCTTACAGATGAAGGCGTAGGACCAAATCTTAATGTTATAGGTGTTTACGCTTCAGGCAACACTACTAATATTCAAATTGATCATCCAGCAGCTACGGGAAGCGTCTCTGGTGTTGTAGACCGCTCAAAAATAGTCATAGATCCAAGCGCTAATATATCGTTGCTTTTGTCTGATCCTGTTAATGCTGCTACGGTAGCAATTGGGCCTATTATAGCAGGTAATAGTATTGCAACTCAAACTAATATTGCACCTCAAATATTTTATGGATCAAACACTGGAACTCAATCCGGGGGAGAAGTAGTCACTATAAATGGAACTACCGTAACCTTGTCAGCAGGTACGGGCTATTTAATGGTACAAAACGCTACTACTACAGATTTAAAATATGTAGAGTGGCCTCAACAAGATATTACGTTGCCGCTTAATCAAACCAACTATATTTTTGTAACCAAAGATGGTGTAATAACCTATGCACAAGCAAGACCTTCAAGTATCTCAACTATTATTCTTGGTATAATTACCACTAACACTACTACGGTTGATTATATACAACAGACTAAACGACAAGGTGACCATACAGCTACCTTACTTGATACTGCTTGGCGTCAAGCTATAGGCAATCTCTATATTTCTGGTTCCATAGTTACTCAAAATAGTACTATGCCTCTGCAACTTGATGTAACCCAAGGCCGTTATTATTATAGTACTCATGAATATTTACCAACTGGTGGTACTGCTGTAACATGGACCCCTTATTATCATAGTAGCACAGGCGGCTTTACGACGAACACTCCAACCAATACTCTTGATGGCAACTATGATAATAGTACAGGTACATTAGCACCTATACCCTCAGGACAATTTGCTCGTCATAGCTTATATATTGTAGCTAATGGAAACCCTGACGGAACTGATCATTATATGTTTGTTTATGCTCAAACAACCTATAACACATTAATAGAAGCAGAAAATGGTGCAATACCTAATCCACCAAGTACTTTTACTAGCAACATTGCATTAATAGCCTCGGTTATTGTAACCAATGATCCAGTAACTGGCATTGCAATTGCATCAATACGTCAAGAGCAACCGCGCTTAACGTTTAAAGCAAGTAGCATGTCAGGTGTAACCAATCATGGTGACCTCACAGGTCTTTTAAATGACGATCATCCTCAGTATCTCTTAGTAACGGGAGCACGCAGCATGATAGGCAACTTAGATCTAGGTGCTAATAATATTACTAATGTCGGACTTATTGATAATATAAATCTTAACACTCTATCAAATCGCTTAGTGCCTACGGGGGCCGATCCATTACCTACTGGCACATCTGTTACGATAGGCATTACAAATCAACCAGGAATAGCAAACTCCTTTTCACGCTCAGATCACCAACATGCCCACGGAGATCAGCCCGGAGGCACATTACATGCTCTTGCAACAACTACAATAGCTGGCTTTATGTCTGCAGCAGACAAAGCAAATTTAGACAACATTAATCCTGCTAGTTTTGTCCAAAAATCCGGCGATACTATGACAGGAGAACTCGTTATTTCTCCTAGTGCAGGTACTGCTCTTGTAGTTAACGGACAAGCAGGAGCTCCTGCTCTATTAGTAAATGCTGAGACAACTTCTACCGGCATTGCTATTGGCAACACATCAGGGAGCGCCCTTTCAGTAAATACGGACAAATTTATAGTACAAGGTTCTACAGGAAACACTACCATAGCAGGGACTCTGTCTGTACAAGGAGATACAGCACTTACAGCATTAGGTGCAACATCTCCAGGCCTTGTTCATGCTGCCAGTGGTACCGGATCGCTGACCTCCTCGCTTTTAGTTGACGGTGATATTGCTTTAGGCACTATTTCTGACAATAAATTAAACTCACCCGTTACAAGCAGTAGTATCAATAATTCTTTGGTTAAAAGAGATGGCTCAGGCAGCTTTTTTGCCAATACTATAACTGCTAACACTTTTAATGGCTCGTTAAGTGGCGCAGCATCGCTTAACGTTTTAAAAACTGGTGACACTATGACCGGTCAGCTTACGGTATCACCACTAAGCGGCGGAGGTATAATTGTTAATTCAACAGCAAACAATGCCGGGGTAACCATCAATGGAAGTGCCAATGCACCTGCTTTACTTGTAACTCCTGAAAGTGCATCTGATGGTATTTCCATAGAAGCTACTACAGGTAATGCATTAAAAATAAATACCAATAAATTTACTGTTTTAGGAACAACTGGCGACACTTCTATCGCAGGAACCCTTTCAGTTACAGGGGCTACTAGACTCGCTTCTTTAGGTGCAACATCTCCAGGTCTTGTCCATGCTGCCAGTGGTACCGGAGCACTTACTTC
Organism: Candidatus Dependentiae bacterium; assembly: GCA_013821315.1. Classification (NCBI taxonomy): domain Bacteria; species Candidatus Babelota bacterium. Next base: position 39,612 of record JACDHA010000012.1, read on the forward strand.
ATCACTTTTAGTTGATGGTGATATTACTCTAGGTACTATTTCTGACAATAAATTAAACTCACCCGTTACAAGCAGTAGTATAAATAATTCCTTGGTTAAAAGAGATGGCTCAGGTAGTTTTTCTGCCAATACTATAACTGCTAACACTTTTAATGGTGATTTAAATGGTACTGCTACTGGGGCTACCAACTTTAATGGCACTCTTAGTGGCGACGTTACAGGAACACAAGGGGCTACAGTAGTAAGTATGATAGGGGGGCAATCAGCAAATGCTGTTGCTAATGCAACTCAGACTGTAAGCAACGCACAAAGCACTAATACGGGTGGTACTTTAGTGCTTCGTGATGGCACTGGTAATTTTGCAGCTGGCACTATTACAGCTTCATTAACTGGAGCTGCCTCGCTTAATGTGCTTAAAGCGGGTGATACTATGACCGATACATTAACAATAATGCCACCTTTAAATCATAGCGCCCTGATAGCAGTTGGCGCGACAGGTACCAATAATTCAGGTCCCGTTATCTCTCTAACTCAAAATAGCAATCCTATAGGACTAGCAATCACCAGCACTGCTGGTAATGCTTTAACGGTAAATAACACCAACTTTATTGTTGAAGCTAACGGCAACACTACAATTGCAGGTAATTTAGGTGTCTTAGGAACGCCTACTTTTTCTCAGCTAGCGAGTACTTCAGGCAACTTAGTACACGCAAATTCTAATGGCACTCTTTCTTCTTCTTCGCTAGTTAATAGTGATGTAGCAGCTAATGCAGCCATAAGCTATTCAAAGCTTAATCTTGCAGGTTCTATACTTGGCAGCGATATTGCAGAGGCAACTATTCCAGATAGCAAATTAAGCTCTCTTGTAAGCTCTGCTAATACTAGTAACAGCCTAGTTAAACGAGATAGCTCAGGAAGTTTTGCAGCTAATACTATTACAGCTTTTAGTTTTGTTGGTCCATTAACGGGAAATGCTTCTTCCGCTACAAACTTTACAGGTACACTTGCTGGCGATGTTACAGGCACTCAAACTGCTACTACTGTTAATTCTGTTGGTGGTCAATCAGCAGCAAACATTGCTAACACAACGGTAACTGTTAATAATGCAACTGCAGCTAATACCGCTGGTACACTAGTACTACGCGATGGAACAGGTAACTTTAGTGCAGGAACTATTACTGCTAATCTAACCGGTAACGTAACAGGAAATCTTACAGGTAATACCTCAGGTTCAGCTGCACTTAACGTACTTAAATCTGGCGATGCAATGACAGGAGCTTTAAGTATTACTACAACAGCTGCTAGCATAACACCACTTACCCTTACCCCGCAAGCAAATTCAACGGGACTTTCTATTGGTGCAACTTCAGGTAATGCACTTAACATTAACAATGGCAAATTTACTGTTATAGGATCAACTGGCAATACTACCATTGGCGGAACACTTAACGTAACTGGTGCTACTACTCTTACTGGAGCAACTGCTCTTACAGCTTTAGGAGCAACATCCCCTGGAGTAGTACATGCTGCAGCCACCACAGGTGCTCTAAGCTCTTCGTTAATAGTTGACGCTGATATTACAACAGGTACTATTT
>JACDHA010000013.1 GCA_013821315.1 Candidatus Dependentiae bacterium
TTGCTGCTTAAGGCTGGTGCTGACATTAACGTTCAAGATGAGTACGATGAAACTCCCTTCAATTTAGCAATACGTCGTAAAAATGGTGAAATGGTTAAAGCCTTATTAGAAGCAAACCCAGACCTTGCTATTAAGGATGATACGGGGCTTACTCCATTAGAAGTGGCTTCTAAATCTGCTAAGAATATAGAAGAGATGATTAAAGAATATATAATTGAATCTCGACCGGTTTAAAAGCCGGTGAGATTCAATATAGTCAAATTTGCCTGGATTTACTCTATTAAATGAGATTAAAAGAGATGCCTGCAGTAATTAGTGGCCATTAAATAATTTAAGCTTTACAATAATCTCATCAAGAGATTTAACTTGTAGTGCATGAAGACCAGCCTTATTAGCACTTTCAATATTGGTATCATTATTATCTATAAATACTATTTGTTTTTGATCAAGATTTTGATTTTCAAGATATTTTTTAAATCCTTCATAGAATATTTTCTGTGGCTTATGAACATAATGATTTTTAGCAGATGGTATATAAACACCATCAAATAGATCAAGTAATGTTGGATATTTTTCTTTAAGTGTTTTTAAAGCTGAAGGCCAAATGTTAGAGAGAATAAAGCATTTATAGCCCAGATGTCTTAAAAGCTTAAGGGCACTAACGTTCTTTTTATCCAGCCATTGTGTTGTCATAAGTTCAATAAAAAGAGGCTTAAGGCCTTTAAACTGTCGATGTTGTTCGATAAATTCATCAAAAGTTTGTTCAGATATTGCCTCATTTTTGAAAAGACTTACCAATGAATAAAATCCCACTGGATGAAATAAAAACTTAAAAAAGCGACGTTTAGGAAACTTATCCCAAAGCATAGAAGCTATTTGAAATCTATTGGGTTTTAAAACTACACCATGAAGGTCAAAGGCAAACAGTGTGGTGGCTGGTTTTACATTAAATAATACTGCATCAAAACAACTTGGTTTCTCTGTGTACCATTGAGAAAATAAAAAGCCTATAAAAGCTCCACAAGCCAAAAATAGTATTTTTTTATGTAAGATCCCCATCATTACCCCTGCTTATAGACTCATATACTATAAAATACCTTATGTAGTAAGTAACATGCAAGATATTTAACTTATACGCTGCGTGTTACATTCTGATAGTATATTTCAAACATAAATCCAGAATTATACATGATCATAATATGCATTTAGTCAATTATAAAATTGACATTTTATTGTTAAAGTATATAATTATATTATATTAACAGTAAATTTAAATATCAAAAAAAGAGTAGGTGTCATTTATGAAATTATATAGTTTGCTTATACTTTCTTTGATCATGATTAACTTCTTGGCTCAAAGTATGCAGCATCTAAATCAAAACTCCAATTCTGTAAGAACTGAAGTCATACAAAGCTCAGTTGCTCCATCGTTACAAAGCTTAATCTCTCCATCAGTGCAACTAATTAGAGAAACGAATGTATTAAATGTGCCTTCAAGTAAAATGGTAGCTACTGCTTTAGAACAAGCGGATTTAGATTGTATTAAAAAGTTTCCTAGTGATTTCACTCTAATTAAAGATTTAAAAGCATTAAATGATATCTACCAAGCAACTTTTGACTTTGCTTTTAATAATGACTGCGAAGAATATCTTCCTAATTTACCTACAAGAAGAATTTATAATACTTTAGTTTTATATAAAGCTATTAAAAATAATGATACTAGATTGGTAAATTTGTTGCTTAATACGATAAACGAGACTAAAGAAATTGATCTTAAGTTTAAAGATAATTCTGGTCAAACTATGTTAAATAGAGCTCTCTCAAATGGTAACGAAGAAATTGCTGCGTCATTGTTGAAATTAGCTATCTTAACTAAAAACGAAGAAATGGTCCGAGTATGGTTTGAAGAAAATAGAGAGCAGTTAAAAAAAGATTTAACTGAAAGTTTTCCTCATTGTAAGATTGAAAAACATCATTTAGAAAAGATGGTTCTTTGGGTTATAGAACATGGAGCTATTGATGCTCTTGATACTAATGCAAAGTCACTTTTAGATTATGCTATTGAAGAATGTAACGATGCATTACTCTACTTTTTAATCAAAAATGGCTTTCAAAATCAAATGCATATTTTCAATAGAGTTTTTCAGTCTAAAGAAAAGATATCATTTTTACAAAATGCGGTTGAAGAGTGTAATACTTCATTTAGAAAATACGCGGATCTAGATTGTATTAAAAAATTATCTGCTCAATTAATTTCTAAAGATAGGGATAATGCAGATACTACGTCTGGTAGTGAAAGTAATTGTGATATTTTAGTTTTGCATAAGGCTCTTAAGAATGATCATACACTGTTGGCTAGGTTATTAATTAATGAAATGGGCTCAATTGAACCACTCGAGGGAGATTATTCCAATCAACAGCGGTTTAGATCTATTTTAAGTGATAATGAAAATATACTTAAGATACTATTAGAAATAGCTGTTTTAGATAAAAATGAAGAAATGATCCGATTATGGTTTGAAAACAGAGCTGAAGAATTTGAAAACAATAAATTTGACCGTCATGGTTTGAAAAAAGTTGAAAAGCACCACTTAGAAAAAGTTATTTGGTGGATGATTCAGTATGGGGATATTAATATTCGTGATTGCAATGGAAAGTCAGTCTTAGATTATGCTGCGCAAGAAAATAATGCTAAATTATCAAGGCAAGGTAATCGTATAGTTAATGAGATGTTGCTAAAATTTCTCGAGAAACAAGGCTTTCAAATGTATGGGCATACATCTCGTGAAAGTATACCATCTTCAGCTAAAGCTATTGAAAAAATAGAAGAGCATAATTATGTATTATTGGATTTTTTAATTAAAGCTCTTCTTGAGCTTACTTCTTGGAGTTCTCAGAATTCTTTCTTACCTATAAAAACTATACTATCAATAGAATCTTTAAAAAAAGCTCCTGAATCTATATATTTAGGCCAATTATTAAATGGTAATACGGGTGATTTGCAGGCTGCTAACAATACATTATTGAATAGAGCTCTTGAGCAAAATAACCCTTATTTGATAAGTTTTTTAATTAAACGTGGTTCTTTGTTTAAAACTTATACTCAAACAGAAATTGCAAAATTTTTAAGTAAAGCTATTGATTTACTTTGTCCTTGGCTGGTACGTGAAATAGCTGCATTAAAATGTTTAGCAGAGCGTTCTGGAGCATACTTAAATCCTATAAAAAAAGTTATTGAAAAAAGTAAACTTCCTTTAAACCAAAAAGATAAAGAGACATTAAAAGATATTACGTTGTCTTTGCGTGACTATTGGGATGCAAATTTTGTCTACCTTGAAGAAGCACCTTCATATGTTACACAACAAATTCTTTCTGAACTTGCTTCTTGTGATATGAGTGATATTAGTAATAGCTCTGGTTGCTTTGTTTTTAACTCAATTCAATCCCATTTAGAACGCCTCAAAAAAAATGCAGAATATACACTTGACTCATCAGTTAAACCTGGACTTAAAGAACCTAGTCAACAAATCATAGAGCGATACTTTGAAGATCATGAGCTGGCAGTTATACGTAGTTCTACCATAAAGAAAATACATTATCTTGCTAATTTACCAGAAAACAGCAGTACAATTAATGAGATTATGGATCTTATCAAACAAAAACAGGTTGATATTGATGTTTTAGCTTATGGTAAGAAATCTCCATTGTATATTGCTCTTTTCAATAAAAATAAAGAAATAGCTTTTAGGCTCATTAAGCATGGTGCTGATGTTACTATTCAAACGGATGAAGGCATTTCACCTTTAGATTTAATTTATATGCACAACTACGCTGATATAGCTAAGTGGTTAAGTGAAAACAAAGACATACGTCCATCTATTGATAGAACCGTTCCTGAAGTTGGAAAGCTGTTTTATTGGGCTGCTGAGCATGGGTATACTCAATTAATCGAAATTATGCTTAATCGAACTACTATTAGCCATTATGACACTATACTTCCTGCTGATTTAGTTTATGGCATTAATTATCATGGGTTAACACAGCAAGCAATAAATGACCGAAGTTATCAAAGAGATGATGATAATGGTGGATCAACAACTTATAACAAAGATGCAAAGCAAGTCATACTTAAAAAAAGGCATACAACAGCTTTACACTTAGCTGCTTGTAATTATCATGAGCCTATAGTTACATTATTGCTCTCTAATGATATTCCATACGTTGATCCTGTAAATGAACGGGGAATGACTCCGTTACATTGCCTTATGCAAAAAAGAATACTTGATGAAGAGGAAAAGCAAAAAGCTTTAACTGTTGCGCGTTTGTTGATTGATAAGGGTGCAAACATAGATGCTCAAGATGACAGAAAAATAACACCCTTGCATTATGCTGTTAAATCTAGTTGTTTATTAAGAGCAGCATTTATGCTTGATGCTGGTGCTAATAGTAATGTTCAAGATGAGTACGGTGATACTCCATTGCATTCCCTTATGAAGAGGGGGATTGTTAGTGCACTTAGCAAAAAACAGTTAGAAGAAGTTCTGTCTGTTGCTCGCTTATTAATCCATAAGGGAGCCAACATTAATGCTCAAAATGATGAAAAGAAAACACCTTTGCATTATGCAGTTGAATCAGGTTGTTTATTAAAGATCGCATTAATGCTTGAAAATAATGCTGATGTTACTATTCAGGATCAGTATGGCCATACTCCCTTATATTATGTTGTTAATAAAGAAATTGACAGTAAAGAAAAAACAGAAAAAAATCTATCTATTGCTCGCTTACTAATTAGTAAAGGGGGTAGCATTGACGTTCAAGATAAGCAAGGTAGTACGCTATTACATTGGGCCACACAAAATAATTATAGAGCTTTAGCTCAGTTGTTAATTGAAAAAGGAACTAGTGCTAATATTCAAGACTTTACGCATTGTACTCCCTTGCATTATTTCATTAAAAACGTTCCTCTTATATTAAGAAGCAAGGCAATTGACGTTAGAGAGGTTTTTTCTATTGCCACTCTATTGATTAGTAAAGAAGCTAATATTAACGCTCAAGATGTTGAGAAAAAGACATGTCTGCATTATGCAGTTGAATCTGGTTGTGTGTTAAGTGTTAACTTTATGATCAAAGCAGGTGCTGATGTTAATATTCAAGATAAGAATGGTTGTACTCCATTACATTTAGCACTTAGTCTTAAAAATAGTGAAATGGTTGATATGTTACTAAAAGTACATCCTAATCTTTCTTTAAAAGATGAGAGAGGATTTACTGCATTAGACGTAGCTTGTCAGTTGTCTAAAGATATCACTAATGGTTTAGTAGCGATAACTAATAAAATCACTCATAAATTAGAAAAAGACAAGAGTTGGGCTCTCAGGGTAGAAGACGAAGAGAAACAGCTTAAATTATTATTAAAAGAGGCCTCTCAATTACCTAATAAGAATATAATCAATAGGTTACTACTAGAGGAAAATAATGAACCTACTTCAGTGCAAATGGTCTATGAATTATTTGAAAGTTTCAAAGTTAGTATTAAACAAACTTTGGATTTACTCAAGTACCTTTCTAATGTTCGGCTAGATGAAGAAAAAAAACGGTTACATACTGCAGCAGAACATAACTCTGCATCAGAAATTGAATATCTTATTGAAGATGGTGCTGATATTAATTCTCAAGATGAAAGAGGCTGTACTCCATTACATGTGGCAATTAGCTGTAAAAGTGTTAGAGTCTTTCAGATGTTATTAAAAGCAAGTCAAAACCTTAATTTTACTATAAAAGACCAATCTGGATGTACTCCATTAGAGTTAGCTTATCAGTTAGTTAAAGATAAACTCCCTGTACTCTTACGAGCAAAGAGTAAGTTTGCTGATATGCTAAAAGAGAATGGTAGAGTTACTATACAAGATATGAATAATCTTAAGTCATCTTTAGGTAATTGTTATCTATCTAATTTTATCATGAAAAGTTTATTACTTGATAAAAACTTTCCTAAAGAAAAGATTGAACGTGCTTTTTTTGATTTAGTTAACCAATTATATAAAGAGGCGGAGACTAGCGTTAAAGAAGCTCGTGCTCTATTAGATAGTGTAACGGTTGATAAAATAGCAGATTAATAGACGTTAAAAAGGATTAAACATAAAATGATAGGTTACTTTAGATTAGTATCTCTTTGTATACTTGCGACTTCTTTAAGTTATAGCATGCATACTCCACTCACTGCTGCCGATAATCAGCTAATAAATGCTGTAAAAAAAGGGAATTATGTTCTAGTTCAAAAATTACTCCATGAGGGTGTTAGTAGCAATACGCATACAAGTCAGTATATAAGTTTATTGCATTATGCAGCATTCAATGGTAACGCTACTCTAGTTCAACTTCTCCTTGATCACAATGCAGATGTGCGTGCTCAAGACTATAAAAACAGGGTCCCTTTACATTGGGCTGTATCTGCATCTAAGAATCAAGTCAAGGTAATCGAATTATTACTTGAAAAACATGCAGAAGTTGATGCTCTTGATGAAAACGATTCAACTCCGCTACATTATGCTGCATATTTAGGTTCTATGTCTGCTGCTAAGGCTTTATTAAATGATGGTGCAGATAGTAATGCTGAAGACTATGATATTAAGACCCCATTATACATTGCTGCTGAAAGGGGCAAGGCGGATGTAGTGGTGTTGTTACTTCAAAATGGTGCTGATAGTACTATTACAACTAATCAGGGTCGAACGGCTTTAGATGGCGCTATACTTAGTGGTGAAACTGAAAGTGTTAGGGTTTTACTTGAACAAAGTATAGATGGTGAGGATACCCTTAATAAGTATGGCAAACTGTTGCATGGAGCTGTAAAATCTGGCCATGCTCCTTTAGTGAAGTTTTTGCTTGATAAAGGAGCACAAGTTAATGCTCGTGATGATGAAAATTCAACACCGCTACATTGGGCTTCATATAACGGCTATGCTGAAGCAACCAAAGTGCTTCTTCAAAACAGTGCTGATGTTAATGCTCTTGATAATTTAGGTACGACTCCGTTACACTATGCTGCACAAGAAGGAGATCAAGCGATGGCGCAGCTACTCATTGAGAGTGGTGCTCATGTTGATCTTCAAGATAGTTCAGGTGCAGCGCCATTACATAAAGCTGTACAGAATGGTTTTAGAGGTTTAGCTGAATTACTGCTGGAAAAAGGTGCTAATGTTAATGCTGCAGGTAATATAACTACAACACCAATACGCATTGCGCTTAAAAATGGAGATAGAGTAATAGTAGAAATATTGTTAGATTATAATGTACAAATACCTACTGCTTTACGCTCTAATGCATTAGTAAGTCAAGCGCAAAATAATAGATTTAATCTTTCTCATGCAAGAGATTTTAAAACGATAGCACAACTATTGGGCCAGGGTGCTTATGCATATCCTGCAATTAAATTACTTGTGGGCACCAAACGGCAAGTACTTTTTAAGGCTATTGAAACTAATGACATTAAAACTGTCTCAAGCTTATTAAAAGAAGGTTTTACTTTAAATACCTGCGATAAAGAGGGTAATACTCTTCTTCATAAGGCTCTACAAAAAAATAGGCCTACTATTGTAAGGCTCTTGCTTTTTTTAGGAGCTTATAAACATATAGACAAACCTAATAACCAAGGCTTAAGTCCCTTGCTATTGATGCTTTGCCGCGATAACCATACTCTAACGTTATTAACTCGGGTTTGTAAAACTAGTCCTCAAAAGCGTAAAACAGTTATACAATGAAATACCTGATTGAGGAAGTACATCACAACAAGATATCTGTTAGCTGTTTGTTTATAGTGATTGTTCAACAGTATTAGTTTGTGGCAAGCAGCTTGAACATTAGGTACTAAAACCGTTTTGTAAAAATAATGATGAGAATGGTAAACCTATAGATGGCAAAATAAAACATGCTAGTAGCTAACATATATTATAGCTAAAGTACAATTGCTAATTGGGAGCTGAATTTTGTAGTCTTAAATAGACTAAGAATTCAGCTCATTTTTATTTAGATGGTCTAAAAATTAATTGGATAGTGGTATGAAACTTTACAAAACAGTTTTATGTATGCTTATTGCTTCTTTAATTGTTGCACTACATGCTCAGGTAGATTTTAGTGATAAACCAGGTTTACCCGATACCAAATCAGACCAGTATGTCATAATACAAGAGCATGATAACAAAGATATCAAGCTTGGGCAGCGTACAAAAAATATAAACCGATTGCATGCTGCAGCGTTTAATGGTGACTATGCGTTATGCACTGTATTGCTTGAGGATGGTGTTGACTGCAATGCTCAAGATAGAAAAAAGAGAACGCCACTCCATTTAGCATCCTCTAAGGCACGACTTGAAGTAATGGATCTCCTACTTGAACGCGGAGCATTAATTAATGCTTGTGACAACTTAGCTTTAACACCGTTACATTATGCTGTTGAAGAAGGTTCTGGTCCAGCTGTTTTCTTATTGTTAGATAATCGAGCACAAGTAAATGTACAAAACAACTCGGGAGAAACACCACTTCACTGGGCTATAGCTGAAAAACATAAAGATATAGTAACGGCTCTTTTGAGCAACAAAGCTCAAGTAGATCTGGTAGATAACGCAAAGAGAACGCCCTTGCATTGGGCTATTTACAATGATCAAATAGAAATAGCTCAATTGCTTCTTGCAAATGGTGCGGATAGTAATGCTTATGATCACCAAGCTATAACGCCATTGCATGTTGCAGCTATTGAGGGTAACGCGAGTATGGTAGAAATGCTTATCGATAAAAATGCTTGTGTTAATGTAAAAGATAGTAAAGGCAGAACAGCATTGTATTTAGCTGTATCTACAAATAAGAGTGCACTAGTTAACCTGCTTTTAGAAAAAGGTGCAGAGGTAAATGCTCAGACTGCTCAAGGTGTAACTTCTCTTTATAAAGCAGCAGAAAAAAATTATCTAAAAATGGCTGAGCTTTTGTTGCAAAAAGGAGCTACTGTATATACTAAAACTAATAGGGGCATAACACCATTGCATAGGGCTGTAGCTAAAGGTAATAGAATGTTAGTTGAATTACTTTTAAGTTACTATACAGCTTCAGCCCAAATTCCTTCTAAATTATGTTCAAAACCACTTATACAGCAAGCACAAGAAAATATATACAAGCTTTCCCAGGCGGCAGATTTTAAGTCTATAGCCCATTTATTAGCCCAAGGGGCGTATCCTAACGCAGCTATAAAAGCGTATGTTGCTAGTAAGCAAAAAAGACTTTTTAAAGCAATTAAGAACGACAACGTTGTTAAAGTTATAAAGCTTCTCAAAAAAGGATTTCCGCTCAATACTTGTGACGAAGAGGGTAATGCTTTAATTCATAAAGCTATACAATCAAATAGCCTAGAAACGGTAAACTTGTTATTTTTTTTAGGTGCGTATAAATCTTTAGATAAAGTTAATACTAAAGGCTTAACGCCGATACACCTATTGCTTGCCAACGATAAGCTGGAGTTACTTGCGCCTGTTTTCCACAGTTCTGATACTATAGAGCAACAAAATGGCAAAAGAAAGCAATCAGATAGTTACATTAAACATGACACGTAGAAAGAGGCTCGATTAGTTGAGCCTCTTTCTACGTAAAGTTATTTATTTTTAGAACAAATTAAGCACGTGCTTCTATTCTTTCCGTAGCTGTTCTATCAGCATCTAAAGAAGATGTGCTATAACCGTTGCTATAACCCTTGCTATAACCAACTAAATTATGCCATGTATCTTTTGCTTTTTGCCAAGCATTATAAGCCATATTTGTAGCCCAGCTTGTATTTTGATTTGCTGTAGCTGAATCGCTTTCTTTGTTAGCATAATAAGAAACGTCTGATTTAGCATCCTGATAAGCGTCTTTGCCTGCTTCTTTAAGGTTATGGGCAGTGTCTTTTGCATTGTCTTTTGCAGCTTCTAGGTTAGAATTTCCATACTGTGAAGCAATCGAGGTGAAAGCTATAAAGCTAAGAGCTAATGTTAATAATCTTTTCATAAATGTCCTTTTCTTGATAAATTTTGATAAATAATTATGATAACGTGATCAAAGTTTTCTCTTTACTTATAGTATAAAATATTATCTTTTGAAAAAACAAGTAATTTTTAAAAAGATAATATTTTCAATGCTTGAATATGGTTTGGTGCGTCAAAAATAGCAGATGCTACTGCAAGTTGGTTTGCACCATAAGTAACACATGCTTGAATATTATTTTTATTGATGCCGCCGTCTAGTGCTATGGTAAAATCAAGATTATGTGCTTGTCTAAAGAGATGTAAGGCTTGCAGCTTTTCTAGTGTATGGGGTAAAAAATGTTGGCCAGAAAATCCAGGATTAACAGACATAAGAAGTATATGCTCTAGTTTGATAGGCAAGTAAATAAGGGCTTCTAGGGGAGTTTCTGGGTTAAGTGCAATGCTAGGAGTTATATTGCGCGATTTTAAAGTGCGAGCGAGCGCTGCAATTGAGCTGTGTGTTGGGCTTTCTATATGTAAAGACACAATATCTCCTGGGTACAATTCTAAAACGGAAAGATACTTTTCAGGATACTCAACCATAAGGTGTATCCACAGTTTCTTGGAAGTCTTTTTTCTTATAGCTTTTATAAAAGCTGGACCCCAGGTTAAATTTGGTACAAACGCAAAATCCATCACGTCTATATGAAAGCCCGCGCAGTAGGGCTCAAGTTCTTGTATATCTTTTTCAAGATTGAGCAAGTTGGCTGAAATTAACGAAGGAAACAAACTGACCATGACATATCTTTCAAAGCATTTTATACTAGAGATTATCTAAAAGCATACAAGCCATTTTTAGTAGTATCATATTTAGCTTGTAAAGTATACCAGTGGGATCTCTTAGTTTTATTTTATAAAAAATATGAGTGAGTTCGTATAAAATAATTGCAGAAAAAAGTAGTTTTGGTATACTTAAAACAAAGTAAAAACAGTGTAATTAAAGAACATTTCAAGTGAAGGGGAAAGTATGGTTGAAAAAATTCGTCCTTTATATGATCGCGTGTTGGTCAAGCGTCTTGCTCATGAAGAAAAGACAGCTGGGGGAATAATTATACCTGATGTAGCAAAAGAAAAAGCTCAAACAGGACAAGTAATAGCAGTAGGTACTGGTCGTCTTGCAGGCGAAAAAATGCTTCCTCTACAAGTAAAAATAGGTGATATAGTATTCTTTGGTAAATATTCAGGCACTGAAGCTGGTGGTGAATACGTTATTGTCAAAGAAGATGAAATATTGGGCATAGTAGAAAAATAATAAAATAATAAAACAAAATAAAGAGAGATATACTTATGGCAAGTAAAAGAATTCTTTTTGGTGTCGATGCGCGCCAAAGATTAGCACAAGGTGTTGATATCCTAGCTAATACGGTAAAAGTAACCCTCGGGCCCCGTGGTCGCAATGTAGCTTTTGAAAAAAAGTTTGGCGGCCCAGCTGTTACTAAAGATGGTGTAACAGTAGCTAAAGAAATTGAATTAGCTGATCCTGTAGAAAATATGGGCGCTCAAATAGTTCGTGAAGCTGCAAGCAGAACTGCTGATGTAGCTGGTGACGGTACTACAACAGCTACCGTACTAGCTCAAGCTATTTTTAGAGAAGGTAATAAGTTTGTAACAGCTGGCGCTAACCCTATGGAGTTAAAGCGCGGTATCGATAAAGCTGTAGCTGCAGCTGTTAGTTACATTAAAAACTTGTCTAAAAAAGTAAGCAGTAAAGAAGAGATTGAACAAGTAGCGACTATATCTGGCAACTCTGATACGTTTATTGGCGAGCAAATTGCTCAAGCTATGGAGCGTGTTGGCAGAGACGGAGTTATTACTGTTGAAGAAGCTAAGGGCATGGAAAGCGAACTTTCTGTTGTAGAAGGCATGCAATTCGATCGTGGCTATCTGTCTCCTTATTTTGTAAGCGATGCTGAAAAGATGGAAGCTGTTCTTAACGATGCTTTAATTTTATTGTTTGAAAAGAAAATTTCAAGCATGAAGTCATTGCTTCCGGTACTTGAACAAGTTGCAAAATCTGGTCGCGCACTTATGATTTTAGCTGAAGATGTTGAAGGTGAAGCTCTTGCTACATTAGTAGTAAACAAGCTTCGTGGTACTCTTAACATAGTAGCTGTTAAGGCTCCTGGTTTTGGTGACCGTCGTAAAGCTATGTTGGAAGATATTGCTATCTTAACAGGTGGTACGTTAATTTCAGAAGACATTGGTCTTAAGCTTGAAAATGTAACGTTAACTGATTTGGGCCGTGCTAAAAAAGTGGTAGTGACAAAAGATCACACTACTATTATCGAAGGTTTTGGTAGCGAAGAAGCTATTAAAGGCCGCGTAATGCAAATTAAGGGTCAAATCGAAAATACGTCTTCTGATTATGATAAAGAAAAACTTCAAGAACGTTTAGCTAAGCTTTCTGGTGGTGTAGCGGTAATCAAAGTTGGTGCAGCTACTGAAACTGAAATGAAAGAAAAGAAAGATCGGATTGAAGATGCTTTACATGCAACTCGCGCAGCAGTTGAAGAAGGTATCGTTGCTGGTGGTGGAGTAGCATTGCTACGTGCCCAAGAAGCGGTAAGCAAATTACAACTAGTAGGCGACGAGCAGCTTGGCGTACAAATAGTCCATAGAGCTTTAGAAGAGCCTATGAGAATTATAGCATCTAATGCTGGATACGAAGGTTCTGTAATTATCAACAAAATACGTATAGAAACTGGCAATATAGGCTTTGATGCAAAAGCTGGAATTGTTGTTGACATGATTAAAGCTGGTATTGTTGATCCTGCAAAAGTGGTAATATCAGCATTGCAAAATGCATCGTCAAGTGCAGGGCTTTTACTTACTACAGAATCTGTAATAACTGAAGTTCCAGAAGCTACTAAAGAATCAAGTCACCCTCATGGTCATGGTGGCCATGGCGGTGGTATGGGCATGCCTGGCATGTATTAAGAGTATCTTCTAGTAGTTGAAATTATAAAGGCCCGATTTAAATCGGGCCTTTTATGTATAGTTTAATAGGTTATTATTTTTGATACCCTATATACTATCTTTTATCAGAATACATCTTTGCCATGTCTGCTAAAAAATCAGAGAATACTTTTTCTCTAGGTGCATTTTGTCTGCTATTTAGTAATAACTTCTGCAGTTCTTGGTAAGTCTTATCTTGTGTTTTTTCATAATGCTCTTGTGCTCGAGAAGCCAACATTTCTAGATCTCCATCAGAAAAGCTACCTTGTGGATGTGAACCAAGTATTCTAGATGCAAAATCGATAAGGCCAATGTCTGCTGCTTGGTATAATGCTGTGCCCGCCGTTGCAGGGTTTTGTCTTATTAAGTCTTTTATACGCTGATGATTGCTAAAAACTTCAATCACATTTTTAAGCTTTTCAATTAAAAAAGCTTTACTTTGTCTTGTTTCTGGCTTGTCTAACTGTTGAAGAAGTTGTTGTACTCTAGAACGTGCATTACCTGTGGAGGCTTCATGATCCAGGAATCCTTCAATAACACTTATATCCTGGATGACTTTATCAGGGTTAATTGCGTTTTCTAGAGGAGTAACGCCTCCTAATTCTTTATTATTAACATCCGCTCCCCGATAAACGATTAAGTAATTTATCATGTCAGGTGTGGTAGCATAATACAGTAACTTATTTACTATACTTTTGCTGTTAGGAT
Source organism: Candidatus Dependentiae bacterium (assembly GCA_013821315.1). Lineage (NCBI taxonomy): Bacteria > Candidatus Babelota bacterium. Next base: position 13,710 of record JACDHA010000013.1, read on the forward strand.
TATTTTTCAACGCTTCTGCAATTGCTTGTGTATTATTAGATTTTGCAGCCTCTATGAGCTTTCGGTCTAATGTCATTGCTTTATTAGAGGTTACATCGTCCATTAAAGCTGCACCTATGGTCATTATTTTCAGTGATAGCAAGGACAAACTTGATAAGATGAGAGTAGTTTTAAAAATACATTTTCTCATTGGGATTCCTCTTTTAGGTTATAATTTTAAGTGTTTTACTATTATAAGTATATTATTGATTATTTCTATATGTCAATAAAATTATATGTATTTTGGTTTAAAACAGTAAAATTATGGATGGTAATTTCATCACATAGCGTAAGGCTAAATTGTAGATGTCTATGAACACGACAAGCCTTTATAGGTGAAATTCTGAGGTTGCTAAAACAGGGTATTAACACGATCATGCCAATCTTGGTGGTATGGGTATGCTAGGCTTGTACTAAGAGTATCTTCTGGCAGTTAAAAAGTATAAAAGGCCCGAGAGATCGGGCCTTTTATCTGTAAAATCATAAAAATAAGTATATTCTACTATTTTCCAATAAAACTTATTACATCTTTAGGTAAACCTGTATAGCCTAAAGCACCAGTTTTAGAGATGCCTAATTCTGGACCAGTGAGGCCAAGCTGGAATTTAAGAGAGCGACCTTTTTCTTGTAATAATGTAACAATTTTTTTATAAGCGTTATCTTTAATCTTGGTATATTGTTCGTTGGCAATTTTGGCTAACTCTTGCAGCTCTTGATTGCTTGTTGGCTCTGTTTGTAAAATTTTTTGTGTAAGATGTACTAAACCAAGTTTTACTGCTTGTTTTAAAGCTTCTTTAGGATTAGTTTTTCCTTGTTGTATTAAAGTAGGATAATTTTCAAAGATTTCAATTAAGACTTTTGCTCCCTCTATTGTCTCTTCGTTATTAAACTCTTTTCCATCTTTAAGTACCTGTTGTGCTGCTTGCAAAGGAGTTTGATTAGCGTTTTCTTCGGTTAACGATGCTCCATTTTCTAATAAAGTCTCAATAATACCTAATTGATTTTCTTGGGCTGAAAGAATTTTTGCTAGAAGAGGTGTCATGCCATTATATGCTCTAGCGTTAATTTTTGCTCCCTTATCAATTAATAATTGTGCCATTTCGGGTGTATCCGCTTGATGAAGCAAGGTGGTAGAATTGCCTCCGCTATAGGGGATATTTTCATTAACATCAAATCCCTTATTTAAGGCTTCTTTAACTGCTACTATATTATTAGATCTCGTTTGATTAATTAGTTGTTGCGAAGGGTTCATTGCATGTAGAGATGATGAGAATAGGACTAAAGTAGTAACTATAAAAATATAGTTTTTCATATAATGCTTCCTTATTAATTAAGATTTTTATTATTAATTTTATATATTAATTTCCAATTTGTCAATAAATTTATACAAAAAAGCGTTTAACTAGGCTTTGTTATTGCCTAATATACGTGCTCGATAAAATAGATTTCTGTTTACTTTTTTGCTATGATTATGCAATAATTACTAATATAATTAATTCTTAAGGCGGCAATAATAAAGAGGAAAATCATGAAAAAATTAATTTTATTAATAGTCTGTGTTGGGATATCTAATATTAAAGCTTATACATGGACTATAAATAATAAAACAAAGGAAAGTTTAGTTGTCACTGTGCAAGCAAAGTTGCCTGTACTTGAGTCAAAACCATCAGCTTACGGTGCTTCTATTAAACCTAATTCAGTTGGACAAATTAGTACTGGAGCCCGCTGTGGAGTTGAAGTTGATATACAAGGCTCATTATCTCACTCTGCAGTATGGAAACCAGAAGATAACGTTCCTTATCAATGTGGGGGACCAACTATAGTTGTAGAGCCTGCTGCTACAGGAACTGGTTTTAAGCTTACTACAACTTATGATTGGTTATAAAAGTTTTTAGGATACGCTAATTTAACGGATTCCTGCTAGGTAAGCAAGATTATCAAGTTCGGTTTTATATTTACTGTAGGGCCGCGGTAAAAATGCATCTACGTAAAAGTTTTTACGCACCAAGTGAGGCTTATAGTGCAGTGGCGCTGAACTAGCTTTTCTATTATCGAGTATTCTGCGTTTATCAAGAAGACCGAGTGTGTCATTAAGCTTAGTGCATTCTGTTTTATAAAATTTCCAATTGACTAACGTATGATAGAGTATTGTTTCATCGGTATCAAATCCTAAGCCCATGCTGGCCCAGCGTTCTACAATTGTTGGTATATCTTCAACTGTTTGTATATCAAACAGCTTTTTAAAGACCTGTCCTTTGGCTGCTACATAGCACATTGGGTAGCGTGGTGTAGTTTTGCCGTAACACCAGTTGTTATACACGATAAACTGGTTATCGGGTACTGAAGCAATTGTATTGACAAAGTAGCTGCGTTGTAAGGGTAGTTGGTCAATATCAGAGATAATGCAACCGTCGTTTGGAAAATAAGCTGGTAATAGGAGTCGTATTACTTGTGCGTAAAGGCCATCAGGTACACCTGGCAGTGGCTTAAAACGAATAACGTCTCCTAGGCTTTCATCAATTTTGACGTCTTCGTCAGCTATAAGGGCAAGTGTAGGTTTAATGCCTATAAGTTGTGTCCATGCTTTGGCTACGTAAGGCCAAAATTCTATGTATAAGGGATTATTATTAGTAGCTAGTATTACTCTGTCTAGTTTTAATGCCTGTATGGTGTAGGTAGATAAAATAACAGCTACTATACATAAAACATAAGATCTGCTAGTAAGCTTCATGAAATTCCCCTTAAGGTAAAGTTATTCTACTTAACGTTACTATAAAAAGGAGTATCTTAAAAAATCAATAAACTTCTACTTTTAGTCGAATTATGAATTAAAGGGTTGGTTAACTGCATGTTTAAACTTATTTAAACTTACTTATATATTATTAATATAATTAGGTTGGCAATAATTAGAGAAGCAGCAAATATTTTAGATGTGGCTACATCGACTTTACAATCAGTTTTTATTACTTTAGCATATTATTAAGTCTAAAGGCCTGATCAAAAAACTGAGCTGATAATCTTAAACAGAGTATACAAAAAATATAATGAAACAAGTTACTGTTGCAGTTAAGTTGCGCTTGCATCCTAATTCACTAGCTATATCATGCCTTGATAATTCTATTCATTATTTACCTGTTACCTGCATTATTTTAATAATTGTATAATTTTAATCTTATAATATAATTATAGTTTAAATAATATAATAAATCAATACTTGTCAATATTATTGACTTTATTAATTCAAATATGTAATAATAAAATATAATTATTTAACTTTAAATATAATAGGAAAACTATGAAAAAATTAACACTGGCTGTACTAGCCCTAATTACTTGCGTAACTAACTATACTTTACCCTACGCTTGGACTATCAAGAATGATACTGATGGAGAAATATCAGTCTATGTAATTCGAAAAGGTACTCGTAGAGCAGATGATAAAGCTAAAGCAGTTAAGATACTCTCCAAGAAGCAAGCTGTAATTGACTTAGGTGGGGGTCCAGCAGGCTATTGTGGTAAAGGTGTTGCAGCGGAGGGTCTAACAGGCTCTGTAGCTAAAATGTATGTTGAAGAAGTATATGTATATGACTTTGTAGTGGATCCTGTTGTGATTGTGCCTTTTCCAACAAGTGTTAACTATAAATGTGGTAATCGTACTGTAACGGTAGCTCTGGATCGTGCCACTAACCAATTACGAGTTTATGGGATGGACGACAAGGTAGAAATAAAAACAAAAAAGTAAGATGACCATTGTTTAATCTATTATACGTTTGCAAAAATTCGGGTTTTTTAAGCTCAGGATGAATGCTAGCAAATCTTATGTCGTGCTAAATGCAAAAAGTTATAAGAGTTATATGTTGCACGAGAAGACAAACAAGGATAAAATAATAACTATTATAATTATTTTAATTATTAAAGGAAAACTATGAAAAAATTAACACTGGCCTTAATAGCCATAATTACTTGTGTAACTAATTATACTTTACCCTACGCTTGGACTATAAAGAATAATACTGATGGAGAAATATCAGCCTATGTAATTCGAAAAGGTACTCGTAGAGCAGATGATAAAGCTAAAGCAGTTAAGATACTTTCTAAGAAGCAAGCTGTGATTGACTTAGGTGGAGGTCCTGCAGGCTACTGTGGTGAAGGTGTTGCCGCAGAGGGTCTAACAGGCTCAGTAAATAAAATGTATGTTGAACGAGTATATATAACTGAGTTTAGTCCTGGTTCTATGATTCCTTACCGCCTTAACTATAGATGTGGTAATCATACTGTAACTATCAATCAGACCGCTAAAAATTTACAAGTTGATGGAATGGGGAACGATAAGGCATTCTTTGCAATCGGAGCGGACGACGACGGTACTGAAATAACAACGGTAAAGCCAAAATAAAAATAATACAAAGGATATTTATGAAAAAATTAATAATACTCATGGTTTGCTTTTGCATATCTAATACCTTAGCTTATAAGTGGACAATAAATAACAAAACCGATAAGACAGTAGATGTAAATATAAAAGCAAAGTATCCAGGTATATCCGTATTTACTAAGCCCCAGGACTCTTGGGTTACCGTTAGTCCTAACTCAACAGCTACAATCGATACAGGAACAAAATGTGTAACAGAGGTTAATGTGTGTGGAAATCCTCCAATAACAAGTATATGTCCACAGTGGAGCCCGGCAGTTCTGTTTCAGTGTCCTGACGGCACTGTAAATATAACTTTCAATAAGGACAAAACTGATTTTAAACTTAATATTACCTAGTAACAGGTATAATAAATTCTAAAAAGTACTTACTGTAAAACTATTCTATTTGGCATTTGGAAGAGTGTGGTGACTTGCGTTACCTTTTAAGATTAATGCTTGCAATACGCAGTGGCATAATGTTATTAATTTACATTGATTTGATTAAATTAAAATATAATATTTAATTGATATATTCATTATTTTAACCAATAAATGAACCATGCGAGAAAACTAAAATAGTAATTATTGACTTTATTAATTCAAATATGAAATAATAAATATAAAGGTATATGTATTTATTTTTAAAAATTAAAGGAAAAACTTATGAAAAACGCAAAATTAGTTTTACTAGCTCTAGTAACTTTTGCATTGGGATCAGTCTATGCAGGATGCTATAAATGGAATATTACTAATACTACTGATGGTGAAGTAAATGTTATTATATTACGTAAAGGTACCTTGAGAGCAGATGACGACAAGAAAGGTGTTACCATACAACCTCGCGAAACGAAATCTGTTGATTTAGGTCTTTGTTACTGTGCTGTAGGAGTAATTGCTAATGGTAATAGTGGTCCAGTAGCAGGTTTCTCACAACAAAAGAATTTTAGCATGGTATGCGCAAGTCGTAACGTACGTATAAACCATATTGGAAAACAATATACCTCACCTACTAGCGGTGGTGTAACTGTTGTAACTGCTGGTGGTACTGCAAATACCAGCCAACCACAACTTATTCCAGGAAGTGGGGCACTAGAGATTGTTGTACAGTAAAATATATGATCTATAGTTAAATTATTACTAAAAAGAGAAGGCCTAGCCTTCTCTTTTTAGTAATAATACTTAATAAGGGAAATGCTATGAAGAAAATACTTTTACTTGTTGCCTGTTTTACTATTTCTCATGCTTTAGCTCATAAATGGACAATAACTAACAGCACAAATGTACTTATTAACGTACGGTTAAAAGTGGCTCTTCCTCTTGGGCCTGAAACGTATCTTTCTGAGGTTAATATACATCCCGGATCGTATCGTTTTGTAGATGCGGGTTCCAAGTGTGTAAAAGAGATAGTTGCTCAAGCTCCTCAAATTACACAAGCGATGTGGCATCCTAAAGTTCATTACCATTGTCCGGGAAGCGTTATAGATGTAACTAATGTTAATGGTTTAGATATACGAGTAAGTTAAAAATCTTTTACATTATTTTACTCTTGTACTAATTTATTTGCCTTAAAACTATTTGACACTAACCTACTACTGCCTGTAAACTCAATACGTATTGCTTATGAAGTAATATTTAAAACAGTATGTGTTATAATTTTTTTACAGGGGTATCCTATGACTATTTTAAATAAAAAAGCTTTTGCTTTAGCAGCACTAGTAATGAGCTCAGTTGTTGTTCAAGCAGTTGATAAAGACGATGCAAAGAAGCCGTTAAATGCTAAAAGCCGCGTTGCTATTGTTGCAGAAGGCTTGCTAAAAAGACCTACAGCTTTTTTAAAGAGACAAGATAGAAAAACAGTATACGTAGTTGCTGGTGCAGCTGTTTCAGCAGCGCTTATTGCTTATGCTGTAAAATATTACCAAGCTCAACAAAAGCCTAAACCGGTATATATTGAACCGGTTGCTGAAGTAGTAATCGAACCAGCTATAATTTTATAAAAATTAAAGTTTTAATTTTAAAAGGGTGCCTTAAAAACACCCTTTTTTTACGTGTAAAGCCAAGAGCGCTTTGGGTAATGTACTCCATACGAAAACGGAGTAATAGTATAGTTGCTAAAATAGATTAACGGTAGAATTATGTCTCGTTTTCCCGTTTTATCAGCTTTTTGCCAAACTGCATGAGTTAAAGGCATTACTGCGTGAGTAACTATAGAGGCAAAATTTTTGTCTTTAGTCAGATGGCTTAAATTTGGTGGATTATCTGCAAAGCGTACAATGTTTTTAAGAGTTTCTTGTATAATAGGATGGCCTGCTGTTGCACCTAAAAAAAATACGTCAACTACTAAGGTGCCTTTATCTGGTCCATAGAGTAACCCAAAAAAATCAAACGTATGAGTAAGGCTATCAAGGGGCTCTAGCGGCTCAGTATCAAGGTCTACATAGACGCCGCCAAATGCATTTAAAATCTCTATGCGTAAAATATCAGCTTTAGTTGCATAATTTGTTGCTTTAGTAAATACCGCTTTAATTTGCGGATTTGACCAAGGGAAATTAATCACATCAGCGTTAGTCCATAGTTTATACTGCCAGTTTGGGTGTAATGAACGCCATGCAGCTTGGTATTTTTTATACTCTTCAGGTACTGGTTTAGGACCTATCCAAATCTGGTGTAACTTTTTGGGTATTCGGGTAACTTTATCGGGCTTTATAGCTTTTTCAGGTGAATCTAAAGGGAAGTATTTGGTGTATAGCGCACGTGTGAAATCTATAAATGCTGCAGGAGTAACACCGTTAGGCAACGATGCCTTATACCAGTGCGTTGATATGTTGCCCGGATAGTTTTTTTCTATGCCATTTATAGCATCTTTATAATAGTCACCTGTAGCATTAAGTGATGTAGCGAAGTTGACTTGAAATTGATCAAAAGGGTACGCTTTATCTTGAATAGAGTAGGTTGGCTTGTTGTCTTGATCGGCAATTACTTGAAGATAAGCTTTCTGGGGTGATTTTAGAACTGAATTAATAGTGAGCTGTTGTATAAGATGATCTTTATCTTGAGTAAGTATAAGGCTTGATTGAGGCTTAAGAGCAATTTTTTGTAGAGTATTATCTTTCTTTACAGTAAAAATATAGGTATCTGGCGTAGTATTTTTAAACAGAAATTGGGTTTCTTTTGTTTTATTAAAATTGACAGCTACAATTATGGTACTCATAAAAAAGTATACACTACGTAGCAGTGTATACAGTATTTTTTTCATATAACCCCCAGCATATAAAAAAAGCCAAGGGAAAAGATTTCCCTTGGCATAGTATAAATAACTTATCGTGTCATAGTATCCGTGTTATCCATAGCATCTGTAGCATACATGTCTGCAGGACGACCACGCACTGCATCTGTTCTGTTTGTATCTACATCACGTCTGATTATACCCGTTGTTTTATTTGTATCTAAATCACGTCTAAGTATACCAGTTGTTCTACTTGTATCTAAATTACGTCTCATACCAGTTCTAGCTACATCTGAGCTATACATAGGATTTTCACCTTTATAGCCATATCTGTTAGCCATCATGCCTGATGTATCAGAAGTATTTGCAAAAGCTTGAACTGTCATAAGTGCTACAAAAGCCATTGTTGTGTATGTAAGTGTTTTCATAAAATCTCCTTGTGTGTTTATAATAATAATAAAGTCAGAATAGACTGACCAAATAGTATAAGTGAAAGCTTATAGTTATATAATATTTCTAGCATACTAAACTATTATTTATAATTGCAATAATTTTATTATAAATAATATATTTTTATTAATATTTTGTCTTTATATAGTCTTATCGTGCAAGATTATCTTATGGGCAATTTTTTCAAAAAGTGGTACAGCTGTGGAGGAAGCAAAGGCATCTTTTTTAGTAGTCTCTTTGATAAACGTAATGATTATACGTTTATAGGAGCCCTTTTCTATAAGTCCCATAAAAGTAAAAATATGGCGATGTGGATCATATTTCCCGTTGGTAAGAAGGCGGGCAGTACCTGTTTTTCCTCGTATGGTATATCCTTCAGTTAGGGCTTGTTTTGTACCTTGAGTAATGGTTTTAAGAAGTATGTTTTTTAGTACAGCCACAACTTCAGGCGTATATAAAGGGGTAGGATCAGCACTAGATTGCTCTGTTTTTACTAGATGTACTGGTATGCGGTGCCCATCTTGGGCAATAATACTAAAAGCTTGGGCAAGTTGTAATAAAGTAGCACTAATTTCGTAACCAAACGAAAGTGATATAACAGAAGCACGCGACCAGCGTTCTGGTGGTGTTATAAATCCGTTATTTTCTCCGGGTAGTATGCCTATTTTTTGGCCAAATCCAAGGCGCTTGTAATGCTCATAAAGTTTGGGTCCTAAGCGTAATGCTACTTTAGCTACTCCAATATTATTTGAATACTGGATAACTTCTGAAAAACTAATAAGTCCATTGGCCTTCCAGGTTGAAAATTTTATACCGTCAAGTGTCGTTGCTTTGGTATTTTCACAATCTATAAGCTCGTCAGCAGTTACAACATCTTCTTGGAGTGCTGCAAGTGCTAAAAACGCTTTAATAACTGAGCCGAGTTCATAGGCATCGGTTGATACTCTGTTTTTAGTTTTACCAATATCTATATGTTCTGTATTGTTAGGGTCAAAATCAGGATAATTTGCTAAAGCTAAAATTTCACCTGTTGCAGGGTTAATAACAAGAGCTGCACCTTCTTGAGAACCAAGTTGAGCTACAGCGTTTTTAAGTTCTTCATGCACTAAAAACTGCAGAGTACTATCAAGAGTAAGTGTTATGGGTTTACCTTCAATACCTTGTACTTTAGTTTCACGTTTAAAATAAAAATGGCCAGAGCGTGCATCTTTTTCAAGCACATGCGTTGAGGCTTTGCCCGTTAGTTGGGCATTATACAATTGCTCTATCCCTAAAGTGCCTTGGTTGTCAATATCAGTTATACCAACGAGTGGCCCTACAGAAGGTATAGGATAAAAGCGGCTTGGTTCTTTAAGAAGCTTAATGTCAGGGAGCTGACTTTTTTGTATAAGTTCTTGTTGCGCGTCTGTTAAGCGTCGTTTAATGTACATAAAGTGGCTTTTTTTACTGTGCGCTAAACGAGTAGCTGCTTGAGGAAAGTGTTTTTTTAAGAACTGTATAACCGCTTCAGGTTGCTCAAGCCGTTGCGGAATTAAAAATGCTGCCAAGCTTTCTTTATTAAGAGCAAGTGCTTGTCCGTTACGATCGTAGATTTCTGCGCGCGGCGGTATACTGGTGACAGTTACTTTATATTGCTGACTACCTAGGTGAGAAAAGTAGGTGTTTTGACGCACTTGAATACTATAGAGATTAATCATAAGCACCGTATACACTGCAACAAAAATAAAAAAGAGCATTGTCAGACGTGATTTATGGTTAGGTATCATGTAGGCATCGCTTTAATTTGGCTTAATTTTATCTCTTTCATATGCAATGTGTTGAGTGCAAACTGTTTTATAGAAGAGAGATTTTGAGCAGTATATAAAGCTTGTTTGAGCTGTTGTTTAAGATCAATTAGCTCGTTTTTACGTTTTTCATATTTTTGCTTTTGATAGGAAAGTGTTGTAAAGCTGCTTTGCTTATGAATATGAAAAAAGATTAAAAACACTTGTACAACTAAAAAAAAGCCGATAAATAGTTTTTTATTGATATTTTTCATAAGTACTCTACTCACTCTACTAACGGTGCATTTAATGTATTTAAGCATATAAAGAGCACGCTCTGATAAGCAATAAAAAAGCTCCCAGTTTTTGGCTGAGAGCTTTTTTTATCGCTTTGTTGTTATAATTAAAATTCTTGAGACATAGTAAAATCGACTTCATAAGCAGTTTCATTACGACGCTTATTGCGATCAAGTTTAAAGCCCCAGTCAATTTTAAGTGGTACAGGGTATGTAAGTCTGATACCAAAACCAATAGCATGGCGGTAGTTAAATCTATTGTTAACAATAGGCAGGTCAGCTGCTCGAGCAGTTGCTGTTAAAGGAGTATCCCATCCTGCACCACCGTCATAAAACAGGACACCTCGCACGGTTTGATCTTTGGTAATAGGAAAAATAAGCTCTGCGTTAACCCAGAAAGCTTTGCTGCCTCCAATAGAGTCGCCGTTAAGCTGTGGGCTAATTTGACCAAAGGTAAATCCGCGTACACTTGATTGACCACCAACGTTATACAATTCACGATAGGGTACAACTTTACCTTGCAGTTGTTTTACGTAACCAGCATGGCCATGGAGTAAAAAAGTAAGATCATATTCACCTATAAGCGGTGTCATCCAGGTAGCATCTATATCAGCTTTAGCAAAGCCAAATTCGCTCTTATAGGGTATGCCAATTTTAGAAGCGAAATCTACAATATAGCCTCGATTAGCTGCAATAGGGTTATTGCGTAGATCCCGTATAATACTAGCACCAATAGAGTTAAGATTTCCTGACTGAAAGCGGCGATTATATAAAAACTCTTCAATATCCTCTTGTTGCTGCGACATAATGTTTTGGCTACGCACTTCGTTTCTGGTAGTGTTAAAACGTATGCGGTCAAATCCTGCAACTAAACTAAAAGTTGTTCTTCTAAGCGACTCAGGAGCAAAAGTAAGCCGTATATTGCCGCCAGTTAGTTGCTCAACGGGTGGTTTTTGGAGTGCTTTTACATCATCGTAGATAGTATTACGATGCAGTACATCAAAGCCGATACCCAAAGGACGATCAAATATCCAGGGTTGAAACACGCTAAAGGTAGCATTGCGATCTTGACGCGAAAAACTTACGTTAAGATTATATACTATACCGGTACCAAGAAAGTTACGGTCACCAATACCAGCTCCGACGCGTAATGACGTAGTAGGAGATTTTGGATCAGCGCCGCCGCCGTATCCTATCTGGCCAAACAGTTTTCCTGTTTTAACTTCTTTAAGCATAAGATCTAAATCTACCGAGTTTTCGTCTACTTTCGTTATCTTCCAGTTAACGCCGTCACGTGGATCAAAAAAGCCTAATGATTCCACTTGTGCTTTTGAAAAATCAAGTTGCTCTGTGGTTATTAGTTCCCCTTCATTAACGGCTATATTTCTACGAATAACATAGTCGCGCGTTTTAGAGTTGCCTATAATGTTAATTCTATTGGCGTACATCTGTGAACCCAGGTCACTGTAGAACGTAACATCAACTGTTTTATCTTCAAAGTTAGGCTGTATAGCGGGGCTAACGTCAGCGTAAATATAACCAAATTGGCCCCATGCTACACGTAGGTTTTCTAATGCTTGACGTATAAGCTCACGTGAATATAATTGGCCCGGACGCAAGGGAACGATAGAAAGTAATTGATTTTCTGTAAGCATATCGTTTCCAGGAGCAGCGATACATTTGAGTGTATATAAGTCTCCCTCTTCTATTACAAAAGTTATGGTAATAAACTGAGTAACCGGATCGGTTATAGTGCGCACGTCAGCTACGCGGGCAGTTAAAAAACCGTTACTTTGGTAAAAATGCTCAAGTACTTGTTTGTCTTGCTCAACCATATCAGGTATATAGGTACCTGCTTTATTTAAAAAGCTGAGCAACCAATCTTCTTGAGTAAGCAATAGGCTTTTTAATTTTTTTGTAGGAAAGGATCTATTGCCTTCAAAACATATCTGCTTAATAGCAGCTTTTGGTCCTTCGGTTATAGTATATAACGCAGTAACGGTATTATTTTCAGCAGGTTGTAGTTCTGTAACAACTGTTGCGTTATGATAGCTTTTTTCAGCCAACATACGTTTAATTTTTTCACCGTATACTTCAGCTTCTTCTTGGGTAATAGTTTTAAGAGCTGATACTTTAAGCTGTTTTTCTATTTCATCAGTTTTTAAAACTTTGGAGCCTTCATATTTAACTTCAGAAAGTTTTTGTTTGTCTTCTTTGACTATAATATACAGATTTATCTCAGTAGCAGAGATATCTTGCGCTTGCACATCTATAGCAGTAAAATAACCTAAACTTGCTACATTCTTTATAAGTTGTGCAGTTTTACCTGCAGTAAAGCGTTCACCTATTTTATACGGTATTTTAATACGTACTGCGTTTTCCAAAACGGCAGAAGTACCTTCGATAAAAATATTTTTAATTATTTTCTGTTGTTCTTGTTCATCATCAGGATCATCAAGATCTTCTTCGTCTTGCTCTTGAGTAGCAGGAGTACTATCTATGTGCGCGCTTGGTAGAGCTGCTTCTACAGGGGTAGAATCTTCTGCATGTAAGCAGGTAATAGAAAGACAATCGTATAAACTTATTAAAAAAGCTATACTATAAAACGTTTTAAGCGTATTTTTAAGAATCGCTCGTGTATGTAACATGTTGTGCTCCAGGATTCTTCAGCATTATTTAACCTTATCTCTATGGTGAAATAATGATACTATTTTTAGCAAAATTGACTAGGATGAATTATGAAAAAAACGCCGATTTACTATCCACTTACCCTTACTAACACTCTTACAGGCAAACAAGAACTGTTTGTTCCTCAAAATTCACCTCAAGTATCACTGTATGTTTGTGGTATTACTCCTTATGATTACGCACATATCGGTCATGGGCGTTGCTATGTAACATTTGATGTACTGTATCGCTTACTTTCATTTATAGGTTACCAAGTAACCTATTGTCGTAATTTTACCGATATTGACGATAAATTAATCTCTCGAGCAGAGCGGGAATATAACGACGCATTTCAGTATACCATGATTGCGGAAAAATTTATAAATGCCTATCACCAAGATATGCAAGCTCTTAATTGTACAGCTCCCACTGTTGAACCGCGAGTAACTGATCACATTCAGCATATAATTGATTTTATCTCTGGGCTCATAGAGCAAGAAGTAGCCTATGCAACTTCTGACGGGGTGTATTATAGTATCTCAAGTTTTCCCGCTTATGGAAAACTGTCAAAGCGTAATCTAGCAGATCTTCAAGCAGGCGCTCGTGTGCAAATACGCGAAGAAAAACATAATCCGCTTGATTTTGCTTTATGGAAAAAAGCCGATGCCGCTACAGGGCCAACGTGGCAAAGTCCTTGGGGCGCAGGTAGGCCAGGCTGGCATATTGAATGTTCTGCCATGGCTCAAGCTTATTTAGGAGCTACGCTTGATATTCATGCTGGCGGTATGGATCTTATCTTTCCTCATCACGAAAACGAACTAGCTCAATCAGAAGGGCTGAATCATACGCAATTTGCTCGCTATTGGATGCATAATGCTTTTGTGCAAATAAATAAAGAAAAGATGTCTAAATCTTTAGGCAACTTTATTACGTTGCGTGATATTTATACACGTTTTAATCCTATGGTACTGCGCTATTACTTTTTAAACAACCATTACCGTAATCCGCTAGACTTCTCAGTTGAAGATATTGAAGGTAGTGCTAAAAGCTATAATCGTTTAGCTAAAATTTTTCATACTATCCCCGTATATACAGGTCAAGATTTAGAAAAACTCTTACTTGTAGGGCTGCCTGAAAAACTTATGCAAGCTGTATGCGATGATCTTAATATAGCTAAATTTTTTGGTATTATATTTGATAATCTTAAAAATATTGCTGAGCCAGCTAATGTAATTGAAGCGACAGTAATTAAAACTATACTTGTAGAAGTATTAGGCTTAACTTTAGAGCCATTAGGCGAAAAAGAAGTAGTAATAACAGCTGAAATGCAGCAGCTTATTAGAGAACGGCAAAACGCACGAGAAGCAAAAAATTGGGCTTTAGCCGACTCGCTAAGAGATAAGCTTAAAGAGTTAGGTTATGATTTACAAGATAAAAAACTAGATTAAACTTTAGAGTAAAACAAGTAGTAAGAGCAGGCAGATCCTGCTCTTTTTTTTAGCCAAGTAAATCTTCTATTTTTTCGCGAAGACCTTCTTTATCCATGCTACCAATCTCTTTACCTACTACTGCGCCATTTTTTACAAATATAAAAGTTGGTACTGAAGTTACACCATAATGAATAGCTACTTCACGTACTTCATCAACGTTTAATTTTGCAAAAACATACGAAGCACCTAGCTCTTCTGCAAGCTCTTCAAAAAGAGGCATCATAACGCGGCAGGGACCACACCAAATAGCGTACACATCAATTACTACAGGTTTTTTTGCTTCTTGAATTTCTTGCTGAAAGTTTTGTCTGTTAATACTTATGATCATACTTGTTCCTTAATGCTAAAAAGATACCTATTTGTAGTCTACTTATTTATGATGAAAATACAAGACAAAGAAACTATTGCCCTTACTAGCAGAGGTTTCTTAAACTTGAAAGTAAGTATATTTTTATAACGTTAGGAGATTGGTCAATGAACATACGTAGAGTGATAATCCTAGGTGTGCTGCTGCCCTTCTGTTCTTTTATGCAAGGTCAAGTAGAGCGAGTAGCGACAGCGAGCTTGCGTACAAATGCGCAACAAGAACAAGCAGAAATTCAACGTAAAGCAAAAGAAGTTAAAACGCTCGTAGTTAACGCTGCAAAGCACTTTAATGCTGTATTACTAGACACAGCATGTAAAGATTTTATTTATGATTCTAAATGGCGTAAGGGTGAACTGTTTGTTTTTGTTTTTGATAGCACCGGCGTCTGCCTTGCACATGGTGATGACTCAGAGCTTATTTGGAAAAGTATAGCAGGTACTAAAGGTATAGGTGGCAAGCGCCCCCTTATAAAAGATATGTTATCTGTTGGTCGCAAAGGTGGCAGATTAAGTTACTTGTGGGATAATGCCTTTAAATCAAGCTACCTAAAAGTAGTAAACAAAAACGGCATTGATTACGTTATAGGATCTGGTTTTTATCCTGAAAGTGACGAATACAGTACAGAAGAATTAGTTAAAATGGCAGTAGCTTATTTTAACCAAAATGGCAAAGAGGCTACTTTTGCTTTAATTAATAATCCCACTGGCCCTTTTGTTAAAGGTGACATTTATATGTTTGCTTACGACTTTAAAGGTATTTGTGTTGCTCATGGCAATAACGCAGCACTTGTAGGACAAAACTTAATTGATCAAGTTGATTCTCGGGGTAAAGCTATAACAAAAGCATTAATAACTACAGCACGTACCAGAAAAGGGAGCGGCTGGGTTGATTATACGTGGCTTAATGATTATAAGCGTGCGTATGTTGAACGTGTCGTTGATCCTAAAACAAAAAAGCCCTATCTTATTTCCGCTGGTTATTACCCAAACATCAATTTAGCTACCACTAAAACGTTTGTAAATAGAGCTATAACTCATTTAAAGGCTGTTGGAGCGCGTGCTGCTTTTCAAGATTTTTCCAGCCAAGCGGGTAATTTTATAAGAGGTGGCTTAACTATTTTTGTGTATAATTTTGAGGGTAAATGTCTTGCAAATGGTGGGAATCCTGGCTTTGTAGGACAAAACCTTATCAAGCATACTGATCAAGAGGGTAAACTATATGTACAAGAAATAATTGAACGGGCACGCAAAGATGGCAAAGCTCTTGTATCGCTTATGGCTCAAAATACTCATGAACTAGCGTATGTTGAACGTATTGATGTTCCAGATGGTAAATTTGTTATAGGAGCAACATATCATCCTGATTCTAAGGCACAATCAGTACGAGCTTTAGTTGATAAGGCTATCGACTATTTACGTGATATACATAACAGCAAAGAGCAAGCATTTGGTATATTTAGTAATAAAGATTCAGAGTTCTATCGTGGTGATCTTCAAATATTTGTCTATGATGCTAAAGGTACTCGTTTAGTAAATGGTACTCATATGGGTCAGATTTGGCGTAATTTTTTAAAAACTCCCGATGAAGCTGGTAAACCCATAGTTGCTGATATTATTGCAACAGGTGTTAACGGTGGTGGCTGGCTGGAATATGTTGTACGTAATGCACGTCGTCGCGTATACGTAAAAAGTATAGAAAAACCAACAGCTTTTGGTAGTCCACAACTGCTTGTGGTAGGCAGCGGCTACTTCTTATAATTTTTTTCTAGAAGAGCATGCAAGTTTCGTGTAAAGCTCGCATGCTCTTCTTTTTTGTTTAACTATAAAAATAGTTTACTTTGGCTTCTTATGCTTTCTATACTCTATAGTGCAAGAATTTACACCATATATTGTATAACCAAAGGATATGATGGCACTGCGTAATTATCTATTTTTACTTTGTTTATTCTGTCAATGGCTATTTGCGCTTTCTACAGATGCTCCTAGTCTGTCTGAAGTTGAACTGCCTACATTGGCTAACATAGGCGGCCAGGTGCCAGAAGACATTCAGAGAGTTATCAACTATATCAAGTCTTTACATGTACCAGCGAAAGTTAAAAGCTCAACTGAGAGAATAAGAACTATTAACACCAGTATCTTGCTGTATGGTCCGCCAGGAACAGGTAAAACCACTTTAGCTCAAGTTATAGCTGGAGAATCTGGTTGTGCCTTTTTTTCTATACCGCTCCAAAGACTTTATAATAATTATTTAGGTACAGGGTCAAAAACTATCGAAGACACTTTTATTGCTGCTCGTAGTTTAGGTAAACCAGCGGTGATTTTTTGCGATGAAATAGATACTTTATGCCATGACGGCGATAGAAAGCAAAGAAGCGACGAAGTTAATACTGCTTTTGATACACTGCTCATTGAAATAGAAAAATGCAATAAAAGTAAAGAGAGATCGATTCTGTTTATTGGCGCAACAAATAGAATACAGAATATTGATCCAGCTGTTGCAAGTAGGTTAGGTACAAAAATAGCTGTCGGACTGCCAGATTTCACGCAACGATATCATGTTTTTCGGCATTGTCTAAAAGAAAAGAACATACCATTGTGCCCTTTTGTTGTGTGTGAGATAGTAGAAGAAATGGAGGGCTTTAGCAACCGAGATATTGTTAATTATATAGACAATGTTAATGGAATTCCTGTAGACACCTTAAAAGCAGTTCATTTTAGACAGACTTTTATTAAATTTAAAGCCGATCACCAGAGTACTTTAAAAAAAGATACATTATCATCGTTTGATACTTGTGTGCACTGGGCAAAAAAAGGGCTAAGTGTAGCACAGTTAGCATTATCAGGATTTTTGATTTTTAAGGGCGCTAAAAATAGTACTGTAATTCTTCAGGAGGCTAAGCATGTTGTTAGTTAAGCACATAATTTTTTTAAGTACTCTACTACTTAACTTTTCTTTTTCTGCTGCTATATTCAAAGCAACTGGCGGGGTTACTACTCATCAAGTATCAGTGGAAGAATATAAAAATAAAGCTGTTGATAAACAAGTAGTAATTTATTCTAAAGAACCTCAAGACACTAAAAAAATAGTGCCTAAAAAGCAAACCGCACAGTGCTGTAGAAGATTAGTATTTACTCTGTTAGGAGTAGCCAATTTAATTATGGGTTTAATGGGTATTTCTCAGTGGTAAACTTTTAACGAGGGCTTGCTAGGATATGGTACACTTGTTTCGTAAATGGAAACTTATTTGTCTTATAGTTAGCTTTGCTGTGTTACCGTTGCTTCCTATGTCGATGCTCCTTGAAAGAGTAGTGCCTTTAGTATTAGAGCGCAGTGAAGCTTTAAGTTTTGCTATTACACGAGTTGCAACAGCATTAGGTCTTTTAACCATTAAATTAGGTAGTGAAAGCGTTAATCATACAAGTAAAAAAACTTCTAAGAGCAGTAACTACTTCGATGAGCTTTTGCCTTCTCCGTTGTTTTTTTTGCAAGAACAATTAAAAGAAATAACAAAGCAGCAGCATGTTAGCAACAAAAGCAAAAACAAAAAAGAAGATCCTAAAGGTATTAGTGGAGCTACATCAATTGTTGCTGGTGCATTAGCTACTAAATTTAAAGAAGAATGCAAAAAACATAAACACTATTTTATAAGTAAATTAACTGAAAACAAACTTGTTCTCGATAAGATTGCTCAAGATATTGGTATAAAAATAAAAAGTATTAACCTAGAACATATATTTAAACCAACTAGTATACTAGGTGATACTAAGCTTGCAGGTGGTCATGCAGTTCAACTTCAACAGTTTGCTATTAAAAAAATAATAACTGGAACTGATCCAGAGAACAAATGTTATAGCGCTTTAATAAGTGTAGCAAGTAAAACTAGCCAGTTAGTGGTTGATACTAAATCCCAATTTCCCTCTAGTTGGGATGCCAAAAAGATTATAGATGTTTTTTTTAAGTGTGCTGAAACAACCAAGCTTTTCAGAAGAGAATCAAATGGTGTTTGGTTGATTATACATGACACCTCTCAACAGGCCTACAGACTATTTTTAGACAATAAGGGAATCATTAAGACTTTCTTTCCTCAGGTGCTACGTGTATAGCATATGTATTGAGTATATAAAAGCTCAAAATATATACCGACTTGTACCAGAAGATTATAGTGATAATAAGTTGTTTCCTTTAGCTCAGTTATTTGATGAAGTTGTTTGGTCTAATTGGACTCAAGATTTTGAACAGTTTTTGTTTGATGATACTGCAGCCACGTATGGATCGAATGAATCGCATGTTCAAAAAAAAGAAGATAAGCTGTTAATCTACCCCTTTAGCGGTAAACACTTTGCTGTCTCAAAAAGAGCTTTTTATAGTTTATTTACAGAGCTTAAACAAGCATTTGCGGTTAAAACTACGTTACTTACTGTGTCATGGGACGGACAAAAATTTATGGTAGAAAAACATACAGGTATGGAAAAAATACATGAATAACTACAGTATTAAAACAACGGGTTTTACTCTACTATTAGCGATAATTTCTAGAGATACGACGTATAGTTATCAAGTGCAGTCTATTTCATGGTCGCCATGCAAATATCTAACTATTAAAGAGTTAATAAGTGTAACAGAAAATAGGTCATTAGAGTTAGCTGAACATAACCGCATACTAGATGCTCTTTATGAAGAACAGTTAGCTTCTCTTTTAGAGATTAAACAAGAGTGGCTGAGCAGTTATACACATAAAATTAAACAGGTAGATGCTAAAAATGTACTGTACGCAAAAGCTATTGATACAGTAGTGAGTTATTGCAAGCAATTTAAATTTAAACAAGCGCTACAGGTAATCGAAAAATATACACACGATTTAAGAAGTATGCATGGTGTACAGCGCTCAATTAATGCCCTTCGCCAACTGTATAGTGATTGTTATGCTGACGTGTTTGATAGCTATGGTGTACCCATTGTCTGTGCTTTTGATAGTTTATACGAAAAGCTACTTGAAACTGAAAAAATAGCTTTACTGCATGATAACGCTCAGTTGAAAAATTTTATTCTTAACCTCGCATTACGTTACAAAATAAAAAAGCAACTCATGCAACTACTCTCTATTGAATTTCCTCTAGATAAAGAAGTTGATAAAGTGTTCTATCGTTGGATTGATAGCGGCCTTACACTGTTTAGTGGTATAAGCTTAACAGCATCATTTACTGATACTCAACAAGATACTCAGTGGCAAAGGGCTATCTATCGAGCTTTTTATACCTCTCAAGGTGTTTTTAAACTGCTTTCATATGATGCAGAATTATATAAAGATTTAGCTTGGCCTGCAGAACTAGCACAAAATACAGAGTTGCGTTATGAGCTTAATAAGTTACTTATGATAGTACCTGATGCAGAAACCAGGTTTGCTGTAAGACAAGCTTTCAAGTATTTATCTCAAGCAAGTAAAACACCAGAAAGTTCAGATTTTTGTACTAGTTACCGTAAATTAGCTAAACGTATACGGCATACTATTACTCATGTACGGCCATGTAAAGAAATACTTACATGCCCTGATATGTGTAGAGACTATAAAGACATGCAACAACAAGTAGCTCATCAAGCTCTTATAGAGTTTGCTTTACAAGAGCTTGTACCTGGTGTTCCAGAAACATGCTCAGATGAACATGAAAACTGTGTTGCTCAGCTTATGACCGATCGAGTAGCGGTTATTGAACAGTTACTTACACAAAACGACAAACATACATCTAACTATGTGCTTGATGCTATTGAACAACTTAACAAGTTAGTGGATCAAGCTTTTGCTCAAGCAAAAAAGGCCAAGTAAGCGTAGAATGATCCAAGTGAGCGTCGAAAACTAAGAAATGATCAATCAAATGCCAAAGGGCTACATTCACCTGACTTATGATCAAAGGTGCCAGATTTATGTACTTTTGATCATAGGAATTAGTCAAATGCTGTAGCCCACGGTAAACTGATAGTTTGCTGTGAGAAATATAAATAACGTAGCGAATTATTAGTTTGTTGTTCTGAAGGCTCTACCTTTGGGGAGCAATCATACATAAGGTTAAGCAACGAAGGGTTTAGATAAATTCAATTTTACTTTGTTTTATGTATATGCAAACTTACAAGGTAAGATTTAAATAATTTATATGTTATCAGGAGATTGATATGAAAAGTGGTTTGTTGTTAGCTCTAGCTTTAACTTCTAGTGGCTGTGTTGCAATGTATGAAGAAATGCTGTTACCGTTAGTTTCAGATACGTTAATAGTAATTGATCAAGGAGCAAGGTTAGCTGAACAATCACAAAAGCTGAGAAATAAAATAGAAGAAAAACTTAAGGATATGCATGTGGATCTGAATGCTAAATTAGATAGCTGTCATGATCAGCCGTTGTTAGAATGTGCCAGTAAGTGTGAACTTAACGATTTACTAGAATTATTATTAAAACGTGATGCAAATCCTAATATTGTGCATTTGATTTTTGATTATACTCCTTTACATAAGACATGTTCAACTCCTAATCCAGAGGGAGCTTTGCTACTTCTACAGCATGGAGCAAAAGTTGATCACCGCTCTACAAGCATAAACTCTTGTTATGATATGACTCCTTTAGCTTTAGCTGCAAAAAATGGGTATAGTTCCATGGTTGAACTTTTTCTTAAACATGAAGCAAATCCTAATAGTAGTAGTACTAATGACGGATTAACCCCTTTAATGTATGCACTAGAAGCTGCTAAGACTAAACCTGAAGTGAGTAAGGATAGTATCAAAATGCTCTTGTTTTATGGAGCGGATCCTTTTAAGGTTAATAAGTTAGGATATAGTGCAATTGATTTAGCTAAAAAACAAAACATGCCAGACTTAGTAAAACTATTAGAAAACGCTGGGAAAAATTTAAGATTAATGTTAACTAAACTACTTAGTCGCGGAGGCACCCCATTTAATACCAATATAGCTAGTATTATTGCTCATCATTGCTATACCTATACAACTCCTGACGTAATTTAATTAAAGCGCTAGGGCGCTAGACTTAGTAACTAAGAAATTGTTTATAAAAAGGGGTGCTTTCATAAGCACCCCTTTTTTGGTAGTTCAATATATTTAAACTTAAGAAGCAAAATCTAGTTTTTCACCTGTTGCTTGATCTACCAGGGTAATAATAAAGTTGTTTCTAAATGCGTTGCAGGGTATAAAAATTAACCCATTGAGTGAGCTGTAAGGCTTAATAATACAATCATCTACTGTTTTTAAAGCAAAATCAGAGTCAAGTTGACGATTAGCTTCTGCAGATTTAGCGCTGTCAACGATAGCAGGTATAGCTAGTGGTGGTACTATAAGTGCTGGAAGGCCATAAGCAAGAGCTCTTGTTACGGTTGACGTATGCACTTTTTGTGCTACTTCGCTTGCTGTAGCACAAGGTAAACTAATAGCTTGCTGTGAGAAATATAAATAACGTGGCGAATTATTAACTATAGTAATATGTAACGGTTGATAACCGGCTTTAATCACATCGCGATCAAGATACAATTTGCATTCACGTGGTGTAAGAGCTTTATACATAAATGTAATAGGTTGTTGTTCTGAAGGTCTTGCTGCTGGAGAGCAATCAGACATGAGCTTAGGCAATGAAGTTGCTCTATAACGAGCGCATCCTACGCTAAGAAGTAAGCTGCAAACGAGAGTGCTCAATACCGTTAATCGATGAAAAGTAAAAGAAATCATACTAAGAGTCCCCATGAGTATTTTTCTATAAGAAATAGATGAGTTTTGATTATGTCTTGTATAATCGTAGTTTCTCTTAGTTGTTTTGTCAAACTGAAAAGCTCTAGAGCTGTAATAATGGGTAATTTTTAAAACCAATCAAACGACACTCAGGTTGTGGTAGTATGCCAAATTTCTGTAGCACAAGCTCTTGCATGGTACGTGCAAGTGTTACAATGTCTTGTGTAGTAGTTGTGCCAGTATGGACAATCATGTTAGCATGCTGATAGGATACGCCGGCATTGCCCACAGACAGTTCACCTTTAACACCAATTTTATCAAGATAATAGGCTACATAAATAAGTTTTTTTCCACCGCTTATAAGAGTTACTTCGTTTTCATGAAAGTTTCTAAAAAAGCTGCCACAAGTATTAATTGTAGGGTATCTTTTATGACGATGACGTATAGTTTCATCGCTGCGACCACGTGCATATGCTGCTTGAACTGTATCAACTTTTTTTAACTTGAAGGTAGCAGAAACTAAATAATAGTTGTTTTCATGAAGCGTTGAGTAATTATAACCAAAATTAAACCATGCATGAGGTACTGTTAAGAGCTCACCGGTTGTTTTGTGTATTACTTGGCCTTCAACTAAAAACTCACTTAACAAATGTTCAAAATAATGAATATTAATAAATACTGAACCACCTACAGTGCCTGGAATACCACTAAACTCTTCAAGACCCACTAAATTATTGCTTAAGCACCAGTCAATAAGTTTTTGAAACGATACGCCAGCGCCTGCATATACCAGGCAATGGTTGCCATCAACTGGTTTTTCGCGTAGCTCTTGCATAGCTGGTCTTAAAACAAGACCATCAAACCCTTCATCGCTTATCAGAACATTGGCGCCTTCGCCAAGCATACAAATTTTAAGTGATTGAGTATCTGCAAATGCTAATGCTTGCTGAAATTCAAGAGGCGTTGTAGGTGCGCAATAAAAACGTGCAGACCCTCCGGTTTTAAACCAGTTTTTATCAGCCAAAGGAACATATTCTTCAATAAGCCCTGGGCGCATATACGTATTAAACGAGCGCGGTAAACTTTTTTCTAATGCCATAGTAGTGTTTCTATTCAAATTAATTAAAGGGTTGAAAAAGATTCTAGAGTAATTTTATGCGGTAGGGTGCGAATATTAACACTACCTGATTGTACGAGCTCTAAGCATCGAGTACTGCAGGTGTTATGGTAACTGGTAATACAGTTAGGACATACAATAATTTGTCTGTTACATTCAGCATTAATGCAATTGGTATACTCGTCAAATTGCACCTGGCAATGATCGCAGTGAGCAAGCACATCGTTTGTTACTTGATTTGCAATACGGCCATCAAAGACATAATTTTTACCTTTAAAGTGTCCGTTAGGGTACTGAGTTACATAATTATGTATACCACCTTGTATGTGATATACCTTCTGAGCTACTTGTTTAAGTTTTACATAAGCAGAAGCGCGTTCACATCGTACGCCACCGGTACAAAACATAACTATTTGTTTGTCTTTAAGTGCTTCTGCGTTACTGTCAACAAAGGCAGGAAACTCTCTAAATGTTTTTGTATTAGGTACAAGAGCATCTTTAAAAGTGCCTACACGCGATTCATAATCATTGCGTGTATCGAGTAAAACTAAGTTTTCTGGGTTGCTATTTATAAGTTCATGCACTTGTTGCGGAGTTAAGTATTCGCCTGCATCTTTAGCGCTCAGAAGAGCTGGATCTATACCTAAGCGTACTATCTCTTTTTTAACTTGAACTTTTAAGCGAGGAAAGTGGTCAGCGCTGCCGGGACTTTCTTTAAAATCTATATCGTTAAAGAGTGTATGAGCATGCATTGCTTTTTTGTAAAGCTCCATGCTCTGGGTGCTGCCGCCAAGAGTACCATTAATACCCTCATGAGCAACGAGAACGCGGCCTTTAAGATTAAGAGTCGTGCATAAGTCTCGTTGCCACGAAACGATATCTTCAGGATTTTGTATATCAATATATTTGTAATATAGTACTATTTTTGCCATAAGTGTGTATCTGTTTTTAAGAATATACCTAAACTATTTTAGTTTAAGTATATTCTTAATTTGGATAAATTTAAATTAGCTTGGTTGCTCTTGTTTATAATAGTTGTTTTGAACAGGTGCTTGATTATCTTGATTATATAAAGACTCAACAGCTATTTTTAGACCAACTCCACTTTTGCCACTCGTACTAGCGAGATTGGGCCATGTTTTTTTATCAGGACTAATATAGTCAATCTGCGCAGTTTGTAAGGTAGTATGTAGTTGCGTAGAAGCATGTTGCTTAGAGATAACTAAATATTTTTTACCTAAGCTATCGGCAATTGCTTTTTGTGCTTTAAGCTGTTGCACTTTATCCGGTGTTAAAGCATGCTTCTGCCAATTTACATTTTTACATTCAAAGAGCACTGTAGGACAACATGCGTCAAATTCTTGTGATTTGACCGTAGGATCCAGCGGATTATACAAGTGTATGCTGAGGCCTTCAAGCTGTTGTCTTAGAGGAGTCCTGCTTAATCCTGTGTACAGCCAAGCAGCTACTGCAAGTTCCCAACTAAAGCCACTGGCATTGCCAGTATTGGCAGTTGTTTCTATTAAGTACTTTTGTAGTAACTCATAAAAATAAGGGCTAATCGGTTCCTTTAATTGTGCTATAGTTAAAGCTTTATTTAAAATAGCTCTATCTTCGTGATAACACTTTTTACTTGCTAAAAGTTCTTTAACTAAAGTATCTATCAAATCTGATGACCCTATCGGTAGATAGATTTCTTGTAGAGTGCCCTGCAAAATACTTTTAACTCCTTCATTAATACAATGGAAATAGGTATTAAATAGTTGAGCATAATGTCCACGATTATGTTTTACATTCTCTTCTTGTGTAATGGGTGCTTGTAACGCAACAGCTTCTTGGTGTTGCTTTACAAGCTGAGCTGATTGACTTGCTTTAACTGCTAACTGAGTAACTATCTCTTGTTTGTGGTTCTCTACTTGAGCTTTATGAGCTTGCACTACTTTTAAATTGTTTAGAGATAGTTTGTGATTTTCAGTTAATGCAGCATTAGCACGAGCATACTCATTACAGGTATGTATAGTTTTTTCCAATAATCCTACTAATTGCTGCTTCTGAAAAGCATTCTGATTATAGAGCTCTGCATTTTTTGAGTTCAAGTAATAAGCAGTGGCTAAGGCGGTAAGCTTTTCTTCAGCAGAGCTGTTTGAAGCAAGTTTTAGCTGACAATCAGCTTGTTGCTGTTGTAAAGCAGTATCTTGTGTAGTAATAAGCTCTAGTGCTTTTGCATGATCAATTGCTTTAGCAGCCAAAGTATCGTAGCAAAAAGTCATTAAGACACTTTCTTGTTCTAACTGTTTAAGTGTAAGCTCTATACTTTTTTCTTCTTCTAAGACTGGTGCTGTAAATAAGAGAGCCTGTTTATTTTCTAAATAAGCAATTTGAGATTCAAGAAGCTCTTTTTGTTCTTGGAGCGCTTGTATTTGAGCATTTGATGCAGTGGTAGCTAATTGAGGCTTTAGGCTATCAATGTGCTGACGTGCATACAAAATATACTTTTTAATAATTTCTTTAGAACTGTTAATAACAACAGTAAATAGCTGCTCAAAAAGAGATGAATCTTCTGGAGTAGCTACAAGTTGTGTTAATGATGCTATCAGAGGAGTAATAAAAGGTTCTAAAGAAACTGTAGTAGTTAAAAAGTTTTTAAACAGCTTGTTTTTTTCGATTAAAATAGCCAGTTTAGAAAGTTCATGAATACCTTCAATGCTCTTTTTAATGAGTATGATGTCCTGCTTATCTAGGCTAATGCTCTTTTGTTTTGCCTGTAATGTTTGAATTACACGTTTTTTTGGGGTTAATCTATTGCGGGTTACTTTA
>JACDHA010000014.1 GCA_013821315.1 Candidatus Dependentiae bacterium
AACTTTGCCAGTTGCACCTATTCACATAGCTGCACTGTATGGGTATACAAAAATAGTACACATGCTCCTTAATGAAGGAGTTAATCCTTCAGCTGCTATTAAAATTGATAGCGAAGCTGTGAGGAAATTTCCTTATGTTGGGTTTTTTGAAGGTAAAACACCATTAGACTTAGCTCATAGGGACCAAAAAGATGAGACTGTGCAATTTTTAAAAGAGTATTTAAAAGTAGTAGAGCAAGTTGAAAGTAACGCAACTAAAGAGCTTTTAGATCAGATGATTAATAAACCGTATGTAGCTCTGGTGTTGGCTCTATTAATATGTAAATTGCCTTTAAGACCAGAGGAAATTAAGCCCTATTTTAGTCTAGTGAAGAGAAAGTACGAAGATACAGGTGATGATAGTTACAAAGCTATTACAAGAATATTTAAAGAGGCTTATAAGGGAGCTTTAGTGTATACTCTGCTAAAACATGCAACGCCACGTTTAGAACAGAATGCTGAAAAAAGAAAAGAGAGCGTTTCTGATACGCCATTAGAACAGTTAATGCTTCCTGTTGAGATTGTAAATTTGATTTATAGAGATGTCTTTTTTTCAAATGCTCGCAGCATATAAGGTATGGTATTGCCCACATGATTAGGAAGCTTTTTACAATTTTTAAAAAAGATCTATAGTAAATAGTATATAATTTAATTAGAACTACTTACTACTTCTGATAAAGCGAATGTGTTTAATATGAAAAAAATAATAATAAAATTAATTTTTTCTCTACTAACTTTACCTTATTGTAAGTTAAGTAAAGCAGCTCAAGAATCAACTCTTGAATTTAAAAATAGTTTAACTTTGAACAATGCAAAATTAAAAAATATAGTTGTTAAAGCTGAATCTTATTACACTCAGGCTCCGGAAAAATCTCTTATTATTCAAAATATAGTTCGTGGTGCAGCTGTCCATTATGCCCTAACGAGTAATAATAGTTCTTTAGGCTCTAATTTATTGGTAGCTGAACAGTATGAGAGTAATATAAAAGCACTTGTATGGTTTTATTTTGCGCAGGCTTTAGCAAAAAACCAGCAATTCAATGATGGTACCTTTATTATTCAAGATACATCAGATAGGGTATTTGCTTATCTCAAAAAATGTCCTTCTACTTATGGCCGTATATCAACGCATTTTACTTCTTATCTAAAAGCGTCCCAGTTAAGTGTAGATGATAAAAAGCAATTTGGGCTTGATATTGATCATTTGCCAAGCAATAAAAAAACAATTTTATTTGGTGTTGTTGATCCAAGTAGGCATCTTTTTTTTATAAAGCCTGAAAGCGCAGGGGTGAAGCAGTTCAAAGAAGCGCTAAGGCATGGTATCCATCTTGTAGCTGCTCAATTAAGAAAAGTGCCTTCTTGTTGTGAATTATGGGCGCTTAAATTTTTTCAAGGATCTAGTACGCCAAAAGTTACAGCAGTAGCGCGCTGGTTTTCAAGCTATTTAGGTAGTGATGATAGTCCCACATCGCGCAAAGAACGTGTGCCGCTTGATGCTCGTTTAAAGTTTGGCACATTATTATATGCTTTAAAGTCGTATGCGCTAGTATCTGATGCGGTTGTATCTGATTATATTTCCAAAGCCTCAATTTATGGAATAAGTTATATGTATGCAGAAGCTATAAAGCTTAAAGCTCAAACTTGTACACCTCAAGCATTAAGCTTGGTTGAAACGTTTATTCAAGAGCTTGAATCTGTGTATGATCATCTAGGCCTCCGCTTTGGTAGAGAGGTCATTTTAACAGATTTTGAGTTGTAAATCTTTATCTTTATTAGTTTAAAAAAGAGAGACCCTCTATTGATTAGGGTCTCTCTTTTTATATTTTGAAGAATGATTATACGGTATATCCTAAAATAGAAGTTGCTATATCGGGAGCTAGCTCAGGTGACTGTTCTTCTTTTGAGCCTAGTCCTGGAATTACTTTGCTGTTTCGAGC
Organism: Candidatus Dependentiae bacterium; assembly: GCA_013821315.1. Classification (NCBI taxonomy): domain Bacteria; species Candidatus Babelota bacterium. Next base: position 1,977 of record JACDHA010000014.1, read on the forward strand.
ATACTCTTTGAGGATTTGACCTATAGCTTGGTAATCTGCACTCTGATTTGCCTTATATTTATCAGCAGCAATCTTGTTATAGATGCTCATTTGTGCTTGGGTTGGTTTTAGTTTTAAAAGAAGCTGTTTTACAAGATGTTTATAGCCTACTTCTATAGCTTTTTTCATTGTAGTGTCGGTAGGCTTTTGCTCAAATTCTTGAAATAGTCGGGTGTAGTCTTGCAATTGTCTATTGAGCAATAATTTAATTAAGCTTATACCTTTAGTTTGATGAACTTTGTTGAAAAAATCAGCTGGAGTTTCCCCATTGCCGTCTTTAATTAGTGGATTAGCTCCTGCTTCTATCAGAAGCTTTATAATTTTGACTCGATCATCGATTTGAGTCGTATTCATTGTGGAGCTATCAAGGCTTTTAATGGCTAAGCTAAGTGCTGTTTCTTTATCAGCTCGAATTTTATTTATAAAAACTCTATTTTGAAGTAAAATTCTTACTCTATTTAAATCTGCATTGGAAATAGCTTGCATCAACTCAGCGGTATTTTGGTCGATAGTATTAGTTGATGGCTGTTGCATGCTAATGGTATAGAGAGGCGCTATCATGAGAGTTATAAGAAGTAGTCTTTTCATATGAGTATCCTTTTGATTTAAGTATAAGGCTGTATATATTTAATAGTATTATAATTATTTCATATTTGTCAATAATTTATAATTAACGCTTTCTTGCCCCGCCTTGTGGCTGCGCCTAGTTTTTTTAATAATTGCGTATAATTATCTTAAAAAGTCAAAGACGCAATAGTTTTGCTAGGGAAAGCAAAAGTGCTTCTTTAATAAGAAGCACTTTTATAATTGCTAGTTCCTGTTCTATTAACAGCACTCATCGTCATCATCGCAGTTAGGGTCGCCTATTGATGATTCAAGATCATTTTTAAGTTCTTCATATGATTTTTTATAAGAGTCAATAGACTGTTCTGTTAACAGTTCTTCCATATCTTCAAGTAGTAAAACTTGGTCTTCTGCTAATGCATTGATATCTTGATTGATTTCTTCTATGTATTTTTTTAATTTGTCTTCAGCACTTAAGCTTAATTGTGCTGGTTTGCCTTTTTTGATAATGAGCTTTAGAGGTCCTGACATGAGAGGCTCTTTTTTAGCTGTAACATGACTAATAATAGTTTGTTGTAAGGCTGGTGGAGCTAAATCAATAATTTCTTGTATAGTTGTAAGTAATAGCTTTTCTGTAGTGTGTACTTGCTCTATTCCTTCAATAAAATTAATGCGCTCTCTTATTGTTAGATCTCCTATTATAAGTTGATTAAGAGTAGCTTCTAATTTTTGAGCATGTTCGCGTATGGTATTCCATATGGCTTTATCTTCAGCTGTTACTAAGGAGTTCATAATGCTCATTTGCTGTTCTGAGGTCATAGAAGCTTCGCCATTAGTATTTTCAGTAGCTATAGCATCCATTACAAGAAGAGCTTTTTCTTTAGCCGAGTAAGTAGTAAGTATGTGTTGTATATCTTTGTTGGTTAGCTTGTTTGTCATTTGGGCTTTCGGATAATAAAAGTAGGGTTGTGCGTGCTTTAAGTAAATATGCGAATAATGCAAAAAACTTTTACTTATAAACTAAATCAGTCAAGCGCTGTAAAGCAACTATAGGACCAATGTGTAGTAAATGCTCGTTGCGTCTATAGCCACGCATTAGTATACTTTAGATTCAGAAAAAAAGCTTTTAAGCTATGAAGATTTAGCCACACATAAATATTTTATTCGTATAATTATTTATGTGTATGAAGGTTGGTATAGAAATAAACCAAAGAGGACCTTTGGCTTTAAATTATTTTTTGTAAATAGTGTTTTTTGTGGAATGGCTGTCGGCCCTCTTTGGTTTTAAGGAATTAAAGCAATTAAAGTTAAATTAAAATATAAATTAGATAAGATAAAAAAAGATTAATACCTATAAAGGAAGAAGAATAACTATGCGCTTGCCTGACTGTTCGTCAGTATGGTTTTACTAATCGGTTGTTATTACTTGAAAAAACTTTCAACAAAGCTTTTTTATAATAAGCTTCAACATAGGGCCAATTTACTACATGCCACCATGCATTTATATAATCAAGGCGCCTACTACTAAATTAGCTTTACTTGTTATTTATTGTTTGTATGTATAAGTGTCTCTATCATCTCCTGTGCTTCATCACTAGTTTTAACGAGTATAGTTGTTTTAGAATGGATAGCATGTATATATTTTTCAGTTTCAAAAGTGGCATTTTTTTTGGTATCAAGATGTATGCCAAAGTGTTGTAAAGGTCTTGTTATTTTTTCACGAATATAGGGTGAATTTTCTCCTATACCTCCTGAAAAAACAAGCATATGTAGTGGTCCTAAAATGCTCATATAAGCACCTATATATTTTGTTATAGTAGAGCAATAGATATCAAGGGCTAATAGTGCTTCTGCTTGTCCGGCTTGCGCTTGCTCAACAACCCATTTGCTATCGCTTGTACCAGTAAGCGCTTTTGTGCCACAGTGTGTATTTAAAAAGAGCTCGAGTTGCTCAGGTGTTAAAGCAAGCTGCTGTGCCAAATAAAGTACGGCTGCAGGATCTAGAGAGCCACTACGTGTTGCCATCAGCACACCCTCTAGGGGAGAAAATCCCATAGAAGTGTCAATACTTACACCATTTTTAAGCGCTGTTACACTTGAGCCTCCACCTAAATGGCATACGATTATATTTTGGGGTAAATTATCTTGCTTGCTTAGCGTACGTGTTATTGATTGAAGTGCTATCCCGTGATAGCCAAACCGATATATATCAAGCTCTTGAGCAAGAGCCAATGGTAATCCGTATAAACGAGCATGTTGCGGCATAGTTTGGTGAAAGGCGCTGTCAGATATACCATAGATAGGTATTTGGGGGAAATGTTTTATAAGCTCGCCGATCTCTTGTATTATAGGTCCTATATGCAGTGAGGCTTTAGAAATGTTCTCAATAAGTCTTTGTACGTATTTTTTATCTATAAGACGTGTTTGCGTGAAATAGGTGCCTGGAGCTACAATGCGTAGTGCTATGACAGTTGGGTTAAGGTCATAGATCTTTTTGCTGTACTCGATACTTTGTTGATACTGCTCAGGTGTAACAGTTGCTACACCTGAGTTAGTATGCACTGCATAGGTATCTTTCTGTTGTTTGAATACAAAGTGAGCTACAAGAGTAGTGTCAGCAAAAAGACTATATTTTTTCGATGTACTACCAATATTAATTATTAAGTACTTTTTTGCCATTGCCACTGAGTAACCTCTTTAGGATCGATACCGTATTTTAAAATATAGTTGGTAAAGTCACTTATTTTTTGATTGTATTTTTGGGACAATTCTTGGGCTTGCTTAGAGTTTATGTTACCATTTTGAGCTCCAACACGTAGAGCATCAAGCACTAAATGGTACCGGCTTGTACCATTACGAATTTGCATATCAAACGGCGTTGTAGTAGAGCCTTCTTCGCTATAACCACGAACAGTAAACCGTTTAGAACTTCCATGCTCAAATAACATAGATTTAAAGAGCTCAGGGTACCCATGAAAATTAAAAATCACGGGTTTATCTGGGGTAAAATAAAAGCTAAATTGGTCAGGTGAACATAGGTAAGGACCGGTTTTATTTAAGCCCGAAAGTTTACTGCAGTTTACAAAGCGTAAGCGTAAGCTTGGTAATTCTTTTTTAAGTAAACTGATAGCTGCTAGTGCTTCTTTGGTCATATAGTCACCAACTCCACACAAAACAATGTCAGGATTTGTATCACTTGCAAAATCCCACACTAAAAACCCATTTTTTAAGCTTTGTTGCGCTTGCTCAGGAGTTAACCATAAAAATTCTTCAGTTTTACCTGCAACAATAATGTTGATACTATTTTTATTATTTAGGCATTCATGCAAAGCTACAAGAGTACTTGTGCTATCAGCTGGAAAATAAGCTTGAACAAAAGGAGCATGAAGTTGAAGTAAGCTACTAATAAAACTAGGATTTTGATGAGAAAAACCATTATGCTCTTGACGCCACCCAGATGAGGACAGAATATACGTTAACGACCCACAATCACCGCGCCAAGGCAGTGTTTGTGCAATACGAACAAATTTAATGTACTGCTGAACCATGCTGCTGACAATTTCTATAAAAGCTTCGTATGAGGCAAAAAGGGCATGGCGTCCGGTCAGTACGTAGCCTTGTATGAGACCTTGAAGAGATTGTTCACTGAGCATCTCAATAACTTGGCCGTCAGGTGCTAAATCTTGGTCCCATGATTTTATAGGTAGCATAAAAGCTCTGCTTGTTGCTTTTAGCACTGCGTCAAGCTTATTTGAATAAATTTCATCAGGCGATACTATCCTGAAATTTTGATTAAGCTTTATAACTTCTTGTAAATAGCTACCTGCTTTATGCATACTATTACTTGTCTTTTCACCCGGCATAAGCAGGTGATCTGTATAATTTTGAGCATCGGGAAGCGTAAGCTTTTTGTATATTCTACCGCTGTAAGCATGATTATTAGTGCCCATACAAAGCTTTTGTGGTGGAATAACTTTTTTAATCTCTGCTTGTATGCCAGTGGAGCTCCACAGTTCATCTATTTTATATGAGCGCAGCCACTGCTCAAGTGCTTTTAATTCTACCTTGTCAGTGCGTACATCAGGTATAACTGTTTGATGGGATAAATTATTGCCTTCTATTTTTTTGCCGCGTAAGCGCTTAATGCCAGTCCAGCCTTTAGGCGTTTTTAAAATAATCATCGGTAACGATATAAAAGGCTTTTTTGGGTTATAGTCTGATGCTTTAATCTTTTGTACTATTGTATACCATAGGTCTAATGCTTGGGCCATTTTAGTGTATATTTCTGGTCCTTCAACGATTATTGGTTGGTAACCGTATCCTTGAAAAAGCTTTGTAAGTTCACGGTTACTCATACGACCAAAAATGGTTGGTCCAGAAATTTTATAGCCATTAAGATGTAAAATTGGAAGTACTACGCCATTTTTGCGTGGGTCAACAAACTTATTTAAATGCCATGAGGCAGCAAGTGCTCCGGTTTCAGCTTCTCCATCACCAATTAAGCAAGCAACATAGAGGTCTGGATTATCAAGTACTGCGCCATAGGCTGTTGAAAGGCTATAGCCAAGTTCGCCACCTTCAAGTATAGCCCCTGGTGTGCCAGGATTAGTGTGACTAGGAAAGCCATAAGGCCAGCTGAACTGTTTAACGATGTATGCCAGTCCTGCTGCATCTTGAGTAGCTTCTTGATAGAAGTTTTGCAAAGTGCCTTCTAAAAATAGATTAGTTTGCAAAGCAGGAAATCCGTGACCAGGTCCTAAAACAAAAAGCATAGAAATATTATGCTTAATAATAGCGTAATTTAAATGAGCATAGGTAAAGTTAATACCTGGTACTGTGCCCCAATGTCCTAGTAATCGTGGCTTGATATTGCTAAATTCCAATGGTCGTTCAAGTAAAAAATTATCTTGAAGATAAATTTGACTTGCAGATATATAATTAGCCAGTCGTACATATTTTTTTAAGAGCTCAATATAATCAGTATGCATAAGCTGTCCTTTTTAATGCTACAAAGTCGTATAGTACTTATACCTAGACTAAAGCGTTTATAATTGCAAGAGATTAGGTAAATATACCAAGAAAGCTCTCAAGTGAGAGCTTTCTGTGCTGTTAGTTATTAAATAGTTACTGTTATTTATTATCTTGATTTAAAGTAAAGTCAGCATATCCCGCAATAGCCTTTACTATGTCTCTTGGTAGTTCGGGTATAGATGATGCTGTGCGTCCTGTAAGAGCGCTCATGCCAAGGTGCTGCCCTTGTATATAAGCTTCTAGATCTTGTAACATCTGTTGATGTGTAGTTGTATATTCTGGAGGACGTACACCTATTTGCTGTTTTAGTACACCAGAGACTGTCTGACCCATTTTGTTTTTCTTAGCGACATTAGCTCCCTTTGAGAGTAAAAAATTAAATACTTCCTGGCTACCTGTTTGTGCAGCAAGCATAAGTGGTGTATAGCCATTACGATCCTGTGGATTTAGACCAGCTCCTTTATTAACCAAAAGTTGTGCGAGAGTCATATTGTCATCTGTAGCTGCATCATGTAAAGCAGTACGTTTATCGCTCAAGTCAGTATCTTCTAGGTTGGCACCACGTTCTATTAATAATTGTACTAATGCAGCAGCATCTGCTCGTTTTTCCGGTTTTCTAAAGTTTACGACTGATATAAGTGGTAGACGGTTATCTGAGTGAGAAAAAAGTTGATAAGTTGTGTTTATGTCTGCACCACTGTCAAGTGCTTTTCTTGCTGCTTCTACATCAATAGCTCTTATTGCTTTTATAAGTTGTTGATCAGCTTGAGGATTGGCTCCAAAAATTTGGCCAAATACCGTTATAAGTGTTGCTGTATATAAAAAATGTTTCATACATATCTCCTAGTGAAAGTCGGAATAAAATGGTTGTCTTTTATTACCTTGGTTTAAAGCCAACATACCCTCCAATAAGGGTTACTATGTCTTTTGGCAATGCTGGTATATCTGAAGCTGAATAACCTGAAAGAGCACTTAAGCCAAGGTATGTACCTTGATTTTCTAGTAATACTTTTTTTATTTGATTGGCTTTTGATTGTGGTTGTACTTCTCTAAACAAATCAAAAACATCAGTACCAGCAGCTGTTTTTAGGTTGATTGTTGCACCTTTAGAAAGAAGAAGTTGGACTATTTCCGGATATCCATTAATTACAGCTACCATTAAAGGGGTATAACCTTCTTTGTCTTGAGCATTAACCTGATTGAGAGTATTGGAGTTTAGGAGTCGCTGCATTAACTGCGTATTGCCATTTAAACTTGCATAATGGAGCGTTGTGCGCCCCTCTCTATCTTTTACTTGTGTATTTACACCCTTATCAAGCAATAAATAAGCTATTTTTCGAGATCTATCACTTTTTTTAAAAAGTACATCCAATAATAGAGGAACTAAGCCAATGCTGGTATTATATATACTTTTATTTATATCAGCACCTTTTTCTAGAGCTTCTGTAGCTTTTTCTACACTATTTACGTTACTTTCGCTGGTCCTTACAGCATTCGAAAGGATAGCATCATCAGCAGGCCCAGAAAGTGTAAATGCCGGAATTAAGCTAACTGTAGTTATGATAACTAGGGTATAATACAATAAAAAGTTCATAAAAGATCCTTTGAGTAAGATAAAGGGTATTGTTTTTAACTGTTCTATAGTTAAAATTATCATATTTATTGACAAATATGCAATAATTAAAATAATATTGTATATAATTTTTATTGAGATAAATACTATGAAGGGCCAGTGCATTTTAAATAAAAAGTCATCCGTGATAGAGTAGAGCAAATAATTACTAGAGTGTGCTGGAGTTTACTTTTTAAAATAGCAACTAGTGGGAGATTGTTTTAAGGATAACGGTAGATTTATCTTAGAGACTGTTCTTTATTAGAGAGGTCTACGAATTTTAAGGCCAATATAATAGGCAATGCTATTTAGTATATCTTTTGGTAAAATAGGTATATCTAAAGGTGTATAACCTACAAGAATACTAAGCCCCAAATAGCCTGTTTGTTCATACTGTTTTATTATAGTTTGTATTGATTTAAAGTCTTGTTCTACTATATTTTGTTGTCTTTGTTTTTCAAATAAATGTTCACCTTGAACTCTTTCTGTTCTTGGTTGTGCTAGATCAAAAGCTGTTTTTCCATCATTCATTCTTAACATAGGATGAGCGCCCAAAGAAAGTAAAAGCTCTACTATATCTTTATAGCCATTGCGTGCGGCTATCATTAAAGGTGTACAACCAGCCCTATCTTGCATATTAATGTATGTGCCTAAGGAGATTATTCGCTGAACTAAACCTTTGTCTCCTCGCATTATAGCTATATGCAGAATTGTTTGACCGGTTCTGTTTTTTACATTAACATTTGAACCATAGTCAAGTAATAAGTGGACTAGCATAACCTTTTCAGATACTATAATATCAATTTCATTTTCAAGTATCCACGTGAGCATAGTAAAATTTCCATGAAATGGATGGTTAAGTATACCACTTGGATTGGCTCCTTCCTTAAGAGCCTCTTCTACTTGTTGTCTATTGCCTAAAGTTAGCCCTTCTTGTAGCTTTTCGTCTGCTACTTGATTTCCATAGGTTGTTTTGGCTACTGTTAGCAAGATTGAAAAAATGAAGAGTAGATAGTTCATAAGTAGTTTGTAATAATTAAATAGTATAAGAGTTTATATACTACTGTAATGACAATGAAAAAAACGTCAATATTTAAAGGTTATATACTGTACTATACTCTATTTTGTTGTTGTTCTAGGCTATGACTATAAAATAAAGCTCTAGCTTAAGAATTCTATCAGAAAGGTCTCTAATGAAACCATTAGTTTCACAACTACGGCCAACTACTTTAGATGAGTTTATTGGCCAACAACATTTAGTTGGTCCTGGTAAACCTTTGCGTACTGCTATAGAAAAAAGTATGTTTTTAGCTTTATTCTTTGGGGTCCACCAGGTGTAGGTAAAACTACATTAGCACGAATCTATGCTCGTGCTCTAGATGATGTGGACTATTATGAGCTGTCAGCTGTCTCTGCAAGCAAAGATGATATACGCAAAATAGTAGACAAAAAATCAGATGGTAAAATCCGGGTGCTTTTTTTTAGATGAGATTCATCGGTTTACAAAGGCACAGCAAGACTTTTTATTGCCCTATGTAGAATCAGGACAATTGGTGCTAATCGGTGCTACAACTGAAAATCCAAGTTTTGAAGTTATTCCTGCATTGCTTTCTCGTTGCAAAGTATTTGTTCTAAAAGAATTAACTGAAGAGGAAATGGCTCAAATAATAAAGCGAAGTGGCTACGCACTTGATGATCAAGCACGGGCTTGGCTAGTACGTATGGCAAACGGTGATGCCAGACAAGCTCTTTCAGTTCTGCAGGCTACAAAAGAACTCTATGAAACAGTGACTGTGGAACATTTACAAAGTACTGTCCAAGGCAACTATTTACGCTATGATAAAAAAGCTGAAGAGCGTTACAATACTATAAAAAGGTCTATGCTGCAGACAAAAAGCATATCTCAAAATATGACCTTGTTAAACGCCTAGTTGGCTTAAAAGAAGAATATCCGTGGCTTAAAGAAGCTGATAGCCAAGCTTTACAGCAATCTACTATACGCTTAGATACAGCATTTAAAAACTTCTTTAGCCAAAGAGCTCGCTTCCCTCAATTTAAAAATAAGCATAGAGAGCAATCAATTGCGTACCCTCAACGTGTTAAAGTAAAGACAATAAAATATACTTGCCTAAAGTGGGCTGGGTAAGCATAGTGCTCCATCGTCTTTATGAAGGCACAATTAAAACAGTGTATGTATCTAAGGCAGCTAGTGGTAAGTATTATGCTTCACTGTTATGTCACATATCTAGTGAACCAACTAGTATAAAAGAGCTCAAGGTAAATGCTTTAAGAAAATTGATCGCTTTATGCTTCAACTAAAACATGTACTGCTTGTGGTAACTTACAAGAGATGCCACTCAATAAAAGAATATACAGTTGCACTTGTGGTTGGAAAGTATCAAGAGATACTAATGCTGCGTTAAATATTAAAAAGCAAGGTATAGAAAAGTTAAAGGCGGCTAGGTATACCCCAGATCATAACGACATGATCTGGTACCCGTCGAGGCTTGTAAGACTTCACCTGAAGCTATGGCCTATGAAACGAGAAGCCTCTTTCTTTAGGTGGAGGAGATATCACAGAGTTATTGCTCGATCCTGGTGCAGATCCTTTTATTAAAAATAGTAGGGTAAAATCGCTTTTGATAATGTACAAGGTGAACCAGAAATAGAAAAAATATCTAAAGACTATACAACTAATATACAAAAAGAACGACGTACAACCCTTGCATATAAAAGGCGTAATGCTCTTATGTATACCATTAAAGCTATATCTCAAGATTCAACAACCATTAAATAATACATTAAGTGTACCCTCATTAGACTTTATTCGTAAAATGGTCTGTTGTATATTGTCCTATAAACACTAAATAGCAGAAAAATTTCAATTAGTAGCACAATGCTAGGATTAGTATATATTTTAAAACAAGCGATATTAATAATTATTGACTACTATAAAATAATTTTGTTATAATTAAGGTTATAATTAAGATAGAAAAATAATTATAATAAGGATGGAGGTGTTATGCAAAAATGGTTGGACAGTTTACTTTTAGTATTTTCTTTACCTATTAGTAAAGGTATGAACCGAGGTACTGCTGTTGGTATAGATGTCAGGTCACTACAACATTTACGTCTATTAAGACCAGAAAGGCCTACTGCCGAGGTCAATTCAAACAGTTTAATACAGGCGAAAAAGCTTCAATTATCACTGGGTACATTGCAGTTACAAGCTATTTTTCCTAGTGCTGATGGATTAACTATTACCAAAAAAATCTCTGAAGAAGGCGCAGGCCCTTTTGCGCGTGATGTTCAAGGCACATCTATTCTTGATCTTGCCAAAAAATGGAATCAACCGTTAGCAAATATTTTAATGCCCTATCGAGAGGCCCATACAAAGCCCTCTAGAGAAACGCTTGATAAAGAGGTTAAATTAGGATTTCCTAATCTAGTAGAAATGCTTCTTTCACCTATACCAACGCATAGTGCAAATAAACAACAGTCTGTTCGTCTATCTAACTAAAGCAAAGTATGTTGAAATTGAAGATAAATTCTATCAGAAGATTGAACGTCTATTGCAAGAAAAATTTAATCTTTTACCTGGCAGGAGTATAATAAGTAGGCAGGGCATTGTTTCAGATCAGCTGTCAGCTGGAATAGCCTCAAAGATAAGTCAATATATAGTTTATGCTAAAACATATAATAATTCACTAAACGCTTCTTAAATAAAAAGGTTATCATGAAAAGATTACTAGTTATATTACCATTCATTACAAGTAATGTCTATCCTATGAATCCTATCTCAAACGAAGGGACTTCCAATCAGCTTAACGATTTTGAACAACTTCCTGCACCTTTAAAAGCTGACATTCTTATGCGGCGTATTTTGAGTGACATACAGTCTATTAATCTAGATACACTCTCAACTAATCGACCTGACATCTTAACTTTACCTGGTTCAGTAAAGGAGAAAGCTAAAGCATTACCTTCTTTATTTAATAATTATATAGCTAATAAAGAATTTAAAGCTATTTTAGACAATCCTGTTAATGCTCGTAAAATAGTAGATGCTTTAAAAGCTAAATTAGGAAACGATTTTATTTTAAAACTTATACCTTATGTTAGTGCTGGATTTATTGATCTACTGATTAAAGGTGGTATTAACCCTAATGAACCTTATCCATATGAGGATGAGGGAAGATCAAAAAAGCCGTGGGATACTACTAGTGTTGATTATGCTCTTGCAAAAGCAGCCAGAGAAAATAAACCTGATATAGTAAAGCTCTTACTTAAATATGGAGCAGATGTTAAAGCTAAAGCTACTGTTGAGGGTAAATCTGCAGGTAGGACTGCTTTGCAATTAGCTGCTCAAAAAGGAGACCTAGAAGTAGTTGAAGTATTATTATCTCATCCTGCTATTACCAAAGATGATAAATCTAAGGCTCTTAGTTTAGTTACAGCAGACAATGATTTATTAAAAAGAACATGGCCAAACTCTCTCGAAATAAAACGCCTTGATGAAATGATATTTTTGCTTGCTGATGACAACTTAAAAGCCAATATTCTTAAGAAGCGTATTTTGAATGACATAGGGGCTATTGAGCCGAAAACTCTCCTGATTGCGCCTAATTTTGTAAATGACAAAGCTAAAGTATTACTTTCTTCGCTTAATAATTATGTAGCTAATAAAGAATTTAAGGCTAATTTAGACAACCCTTTTGATGCACGTGACATAGTAGATGCTTTAAAAGCCAAATTAGGAAATGATTTTATTTTACAACTTATACCACATGTTAGTGCTGAATTTATTGATCTATTGCTTAAAGGTCGTATTGATCCTAACGCACCTTATCAATTTGAGGATATTGCAAGATCACAAAAGCCGTGGGACACTGCTCCTAGTGTTGATTATGCTCTTGCAAAAGCAGCCAGAGAAAATAGACCTGATATAGTAAAGCTCTTACTTAAGTATGGAGCAGATGTTAAAGCTAAAGCTACTGTTGAAGGTAAATCTGCAGGTAGGACTGCTTTGCAGTTAGCTGCTCAAAAAGGAAATTCAGAAGTAGTTAAAGCATTATTATCTCACCCTGCTATTACCAAAGATGATAGATCTGAGGCCCTTATATTAGTTACCGCAGACAATGATTTATTAAAAAGAACATGGCCAGACTCTCCCCAAATAAAACGCTTTGATGAAGTGATTTCTTTGCTTAGAAGTAATATATAGGGCATTGAGTGATAACAATCCAACTAGATAGAGAAGGTTTTCCTCTTTGCGTAATTCTCTACAGCCATTAGTAACTGAAGAGAAAAAAGCTGTTACTTAACCTGATGGTTCAGTACAAACAGAGTTAAAACCTCAAGCTGCAGGATTATTATAATAGCTTAGCATTTCATTGGAATGGAATGAGGTGAAAAAGATAAAGTGGTTGAAACATTGTTATCTTAGGGTTTTGCTAATCCGCTACTATTACTTGAAGAAAATTTTCAACAGCAACTTAATGTGCAGCAAAAGCAATTGCTTGCCCAGTTTATAGCTGAATACAGTAAAAGTTTATAAATGTAGCACAAAATAAAAGAAGGAAGGTGTTTTTTATTAAGAGCACCTTCATTGTAAGGGCTAAAGGAAAAGGAGTTAAATTTATAAAAAACAGTAAAAATAGTAAAATAAAGCTTTAGCTTTACTTCTATAAAATGGTAGCTCTAATAAGCAACTGGAGTTATTTATTGACTATTTTAAAATATTATTGCTATAATTAAATTAAATTATTTAAAAAATATAAAAAGGAGTTATTATGAAAAAATATTTAGGATTAATTTTACTTGTAACAGTTAATATATGTGCTATGGATAGTAATCCAAGCTATAATGCTGAGTTTTCAGAGCTGCTGCAGCTGCCTCAAGTTTTAAAAGAAGAAATACTTATGACAAGGGTTTTAAGTGATATACAAACTCTTAACCCTTATGGTTTTTCTCCTTTCTCTGCAAAGCAAGACAGAAAAGAGGTTATAATACCCCTATATCGGTATTTTATCAATAAAGAATTTAAAGCTATTTTAGAAAAGCCTGAAAATGTTCGCAAAATAGTAGAGACTTTTAAAGCAAAGTTTGGTGATGATTTTATTTTAACACTTATACCTGCTGCAAGTGTTGGTTTAATTGCTTTATTACTTAAAGGTGGTATAGATCCTAATGCTGCCTATAGATCACAAGATTCAGCAGCTAGTAATAAATTTGGCTTAGGAAATCCTGATAAAGTTGAATATGCTCTTACCGAAGCAGCTAGGGCTAATAGGGCTGATATAGTAAAGCTATTGCTTGAAAATGGAGTTAACGCTAAAGTACGAGCTACTGTTCCAGGAAAACCAAGATTAACTCAAACAGCATTGGAAATAGCAGCCAATGAAGGATATCCTTTAGTTGTTGAGGCTCTTTTAGCTCACAGTAATTATACACAACAAGATAAGCAAGACGCATTGCGAGCGTTAGAATTAGGTAAAACTTCAATGGAAATACAAGCTCGTTCTTTTGGAAGAGATCCAAAAAAAGAGCAAGCATTTAATACAATTATAGAATTGCTAACAGATAAGCCAATAGCGAAAGAAACCTTACTTGTCAAAAAGGTTTTAAGTGATATACAAGATTTTAATCATTATCCTCTTTATGTACAACAGAATATACAGAGATCTCAAGGACAAGAAAATGAAATAATTCCGTTGTCTAAGTATTTTATGGATAAAGATTTTAAGTTTATTTTAGAAAAGCCTGAGAATGCTAGTAAAATAATAGATGCTTTTAAAGCAAAGATTGGCGATGATTTTATTTTAAGACTTATACCATCAGCAAGTGTTGGTTTAATTTCTCTACTGCTTAAAGGTGGTATAGATCCTAATACTGCCTATAGATCAAAAGATTTAGGAGCTAGTGATAAATTGGGCTTAGGAAATCCTGATAAAGTTGAATATGCTCTTACCGAAGCAGCTAGGGCTAATAGGGCTGATCTAGTAAAGCTATTGCTTGAAAATGGAGCTAACGCTACAATACGAGCTACTGTTCCAGGAAAACCAAGATTAACTCAAACAGCATTGGAAATAGCAGCCAATGAAGGACATCCTTTAGTTGTTGAGGCTCTTTTAGCTCACAGTAATTATACACAACAAGATAAGCAAGACGCATTGCGGGCGTTAGAATTAGGTAAAACTTCAATGGAAATGACAGCTCGTTCTTTTGGAAGAGATCTAAAAAAAGAGCAAGCATTTAATACAATTATAGGATTACTAACAGATAAGCCAAAAGGCTAAAATTGGGGAAAATTTTATTGAAGCCTTTATACCTTTATACCATCAAAAGTTAATGAATTTCTTTGTTAAAGGTAGCCTTGCTAGTAAGGGCTAGGTAAAAAATAGAATCACAAGCAAACGATTAGAGGAAATATGAACATAAAGTATTTAGTTTATTTTTATGTACTTATATTTTTAATACATCAACCTCTATCTGTTAGAGCATTACCTGCTAATGAAAAATTAGTAAAGGCTGTAAAAAATGGCAATGTAGTTAAAGCACGTAAAGCTTTAAATAATGGAGCTAGTGTTACTGTGCTTGATAGAGGGTCTAATCGTATGTTGCTTGCATGCGTGTCAAAGTCAAAAAATGGGTTTAATATGGCAAAACTGTTGCTTAACCACAAGAGTCCTGTTAATAGTAAAGTCACTGACATTACTACGCCTTTGCATGCAGCAGTAAAGGATAATAATAGGCCTTTAGTACAGCTCTTACTTGAAAAAGGTGCAGATGTTAGTGCCCAAGATGAAAATAAAGATACTCCACTTCATTGCGCCGTATTTAAAGGTAATAGCAAAATAATACACATGTTATTAGCAGCTAAGGCACCTATTAATCCTGTAAACAAGTATGGAGATACCCCACTTTTATATGCCTGGGATAACACAGAAATAATGCAGCTATTAATTGAAAAAGGTGCTGGTGTAAATAGTGTAAACAAAGATGGCTTTACACCACTTCATTGGGCAGCATCAATAGGTAATAGTACAGCAGTACAGCTATTGCTGAAATGTCGCGCTAATCCTCTGCTTAAAGACAATTATGGTAAAACAGCGCTTGATTATGCCCAGGATATGATTGTTTCTGATACAACTAAACAAAACAAAGAAAAAACAATACAATTGCTTGTAGAGAGACAGCCAAGACAAAGCCGCTAAAGAACAGTATTTTCTTTTAAGCTTGAGAGTTTTAGAAATGTGTTAATTTAAATTAAAGCAGTATACAATGCGTTTGAAAATAGCTGTAGTAGTTGTAAAATTAATGATAAAATGCTAAAACTTAAACAGGTAATTTAAGCTTGTCTAGCGCTCAAATTTACGTTATTATACAACATATTTTATAAAGCATATTCTCTTAACATTAAAAGAACCTTGTGAATTTATTGCAACTTTATCAAACATCTATGTTGCCGTACCTTGATAAAAGGCTTGTATTTAATGACCTTAATCTTATCGATAAGGTGATCATTATACAGCTGATTGTCCTCAGTGTAAAAAACATGAAGCTTTTTTGTATAAAAACAGTGAAATATTGGCATGCAATCGTAAAGCTAGTTGTAGTTATTTTGTAAGTTTAACTGCTTATATGAACAATGGTGTTGTACCCCGAGGTCGCGAGTTTGTTCAAGTAGTTCAAAAATTGTGCGAGCTTGCTGGCGTAGATTCATCCAAACTGGTTACACAGAAGGGTCTAAGGGCTCTAGTATACAAGATGCTCGTTAAAAGCTACTTTAAGATTTTTTAACCCTAGTAAAAGAATGTTTAGCTTCATCTATTGGTGCAAGCCTATGAAGCGAGAAGCCTCTTCCTTTAGGCGGAGGAGATATCACAACAAAGTTTACTATAAAAGGTGTATAGGACTTATTTGTTGCTATACCACTGTTAATTTTAAAATGGCCATTACCTTTATTGATGCAACTACTCCTATTGACTTTATTTCAATTTTATATATTATTGATAATTATAATTAAATAATAATCAATAAGGTTTTTCATGAAACGCTCTCTTCTTCTTTTTTTCTTTATGGTGCCTAGCAGCATGCAGTCTATGGATAGTAAAAGTAATAGCCCAATCTTTAAAAAACCACGTCTTAGTCTTGAGAGTGTTGAAACTCATGAAGAGCTTATTAAAGCTGCCCAAAAGGGTAATGTTGCTAAATTGAAAGCAGCGCTTGATCGTGGTGCTAGTGTTAATGAAGTTGATAGCGAGGGGTGTACAGCACTCCATTGGGCTCTTATAAATAGATATGCAGAAATAGTAGAACTCTTAATTTCTGCGGGTGCTGATTCTGATATACAAGATGTTTATGGTAAAAATGGTATTCATTTAGCAATTCAATATGCTAATTCGATGAATGTGTTTAAATCTGTGCTAAAAGCAGCATCTCAAGATGGCTTAGATGCTACAGATGTAGCAGGTAGAACTCCTTTGCATTGCGCAATAAAAGATGGTCTTGCTAAGCACGTTAAAATACTTGTCTCTTTAAACTGTAATTGTATGGTATTTGATAGGTATGGTTACTTGCCGCTACATTTAGCCTTAAAAAAAAGCAATAAAACTAAAACACGATTATTACTTTATCAAAACATAGCTAAACAAGCTGTTAATATGCAAGCTCGTAATGAGCATGGTAATACGGCACTTCATTTTTCAGTTATGCAACCGCAACAAGCATTTACTTTAACAGAGCTACTACTTAAAGCACATGCAGATATAAACAGTAAAAACAGTAAGCACGAAACTCCTTTAGAACTGCTTTTAAAAGGGCGTAATCATGATGATGTTCCTTTAGTGCAGCTGTTGTTACAAAATGGAGCATCACTCCGTTTGTGTAGTGAATCTGGACGGACATTAATGCATACCTATCTAAGTACACTTTGTGTTCACAGTGATATCTTTAATGCGCTTTTAAGTGCAGATTCTGCTTTAGTGTCTTTTAAAGATGCTCAAGGCAATACACTTCTTCATTGTGTTACTCATACTATACAAAGACATTTTCCACACCAAGTAGAAGATATTCTTGGTATAATTAAATGGCTGCTGTTTTATGGAGCAGATGCTGATTCTCTTAATAATGCTCATAATACACCCGCTTTAGAGCTACTCTGTCAACAAGGCCCTTTGCCTATTGAAGTTTTGCAGCTTTTTTTACAAAACACTCAAAGTGTTTTTTCACAAAATGTAAGAGGATATACTATCATAAGTTATTTACATACATTGCTCTGTTATCATGCAACACCTGCTTTGCAACAGTTGATTCTTCATTATGCTGGAGCTTTAGCTTTAAGCGCGGCTAATAATACTAGTAACAGTTTGTCATATAGTCTAGAGTCTGGATATGTAGTTTGTGTTGCTAAGGTATTAAAAAATAAGCATGTTAATGTTAAAGAAGAACTTATATGCCTTACAAGAGCACATCAACTCTATAATCAAACACAAAACCCTGCTTATAAAACAATGGGCAAGTTATTGCTCAACCGTCTTATAAAGCATAAAGCACTTCAGGTAATACTTACAGGTAGCCAAGCCAAGCTTGAGCCAGGGGATGAATTGCGTTATACGGGTATGCAGGTTCCCTATTTCTCTCAAGATATAGCTCATCGTATAGCAAGTTACGCTGTATAATTATTAATTTTTTATTTTATTAGAGACTTACTAGGAAAAATGTATGAATAATCGTTTAATGTTCTTTGTTGTTTTATGCACTCACCTAGTATCTATGTATAGTATGGATACTAGTTTAGCTCACTCTATATATCTACCTTTGGAAGATAATTATTATGTTATACCCCTTGCAGCTACGATTGCGCATATTACAGGTTATCAACCTGTTGTTAATAAAGAAGGTAAGCATAAGCTCCTGGGTTTTCATCATTATCAACCTACACAAATAAAACAGTTGCCTGAAGGTGGTACCTTAAGCAAACTATCAAGTAACTTATGGGTAGTAACATTTGGTGATCCTACTACTTTTCATACAGGTTATGTTATTTACAAAGGCAGAATTTATGCTGAACCTAAAACTTTTTTTCCTTGTTCATGGAACAAACAACAGATAAGTGAATATATTAAAGACTATATGACTTCTTATTTTTCTAATGACAATGTACTTAGGCCGTGTAAAATAGAGCCAGCTTCAAGTAATGTACAGTATAGTATGTACCATTTTAATCTCGATGCCCTTAAGTCAGACCAATGTAGCCTTAAGCTTATTGTAAAAAATTATGCTCATCTTAGAAATGGCAGTTTTATAGTTACCTTGTATCCTGTTGTACAGAAATTATTGCTCACAATGGCTCAAAAAGAAATAGTCCGAACAACGGCTTTACGTCAATTACTAAAACTTAAAGAACATGTGCCAAATAGTACTCAAGCGATACCTAATGTTACTGTTCCGTTAGCGCAAACTGCTTTAATGACAGCAGCACGTAAAGGTGATTGGCAGTTGATAAGTTTATTGCTCGAAGAAAATAATGAAAGTTATAATATCCATACACTTGATAGCTCTGATACAAGCGTTCTTTTCTATGCTCTAGATTCAGATGATATCTATACAGTGCAGAGTGTTATTCATGCCCAAGAGATTAATTTAAAAAACAAAGCTGGTGTAACGCCTCTTATTCATGCTATTACTACAGGTAAAAGTATAGATATTATCGACTACTTGCTTTCTTGGGGTGCAGATCCCAATCTAGCTGATGGCTTTGGTTTAAACCCTCTTATGCATATAATAAGATCAGCTACTCTTGAAGCATCCATGAGTGATACTAGTTATGCTTTAACAGCTTTGCTACTATCATATGGAGCCAACCCTAATAGTACAAATAGAGAAGGTGATACTGCTGTAATCTATGCTCTAAAATATTTAGGTACTAAATCAAAACCTCTAATAAAATTATTTTTGAATTTTTATGCAGATTGCAGTATAAAAAATAACCGTAATGAAGGTGCACTGAAAGTTGCTCAGGTATTAGGGTTAACAGATATTCCTTTGCTGCTTCAAGAGCATGAAGATAAAAAAGCATCTTGGTTGTCTGAGCATAAGGGGAATGAGCTTATGTATGCTATTTTTGTAGGGGATATGCGTAAAGTTCAGCAATTGCTTACCGAAAATCAGATTCCAGTTAATGCTCACGATACCTTAGGTCAAACACCTCTTTATTTTGCTTTACAAAATGGTAATTTAGAACTAGTAAAACTCTTATTGGATGCAGGCGCTGATCCTCGTGTGATAGTACATACTACCAGTATTTATGAATATGCTCAAAGGCATACCCAGCTTGCATTAGAAATCAAGCAATTGGTCAAGCAAGCTTATAATACTTTGTGTGCTCCTGAACTTGAAAGAAAACGCAAGCAGCAGCAAGACCTAAATCAGTTGCATAAGAGTATAGTAGAAAAGTTTAATCAAGAGGCTAGTGATGGGTTAATCACTCCTGAAACACTTCAAGCAATTACGATATTTAAAGATTCACCCTTGCAATCTGCTGTTAAAAAAAAGCAGCATGCTGTAGTTGAGCAACTTTTAAAGCATGGTGTAAAGCCAGAACTACGTAACAATATACTCTTACTTGCACTTGCTAATGATGATATGAGTATGTTGACTGTACTTCTAAGTTCCCAAGCTATACCGACAAGTCATATACAAGAGATGTGGGACAATGCACTTAAAGATCAAAACTATGTCCTTATAGATCATATAAGTGTACTAATACCTAAATTTAAGGTAAAAATGGTGCTTGAAGCTATAGCGCGGCAGGATATACATGTATTAAAAATATTATTACATCCTGAACGTTCAGAAGTAAAATATAGAGATCTTAGTCTTTGTTTATTTGCAGCCTTTGAAACACATAACAATACACTTATTAAATTGCTTGTAGATAGATACCCAGCTTTAGCTCATGCAGTAACCGTAGGCGGTCAAACAGCTTTAATGGTTGCTGCACAAGCAGACATGATCGAAAGTATACAAGTACTTTATTTGGCAGGTGCCCAATTGCAGACAAAAAATGATCTAGGCCTTACGGTACTTGATTATAAACTATCACGTAGAGTGCAGGAATTATTGTTAACGTTAGCTGACCGTGAGCAGCAAAAAGCACAGCAATTAGAGCAAGCAAACAAAAAGCAGCTTGAACGAGCTCAGTTGGAAGCTCAAGGATGGACGCCACTTATGTTAACGGTCTATTACAATGATACAATTGTAGGTAATGGCAATTCAACTAATATTAATGCAGCATCAGTTGATGGGTTAACCGCGCTTATGATTGCTGCACGCGAGAAGAAAAACCAAGCATTAGGTATGCTTATCGAGCATGCGGATATTAACCTTGATCAGCAAGATAGTCAAGGCAATACAGCTCTTATGTATGCTATTGAGGCTGCTAATTGTACCGGCGTACAACAGCTTTTAAAGGCAGGAGTTTGTAAAGATAGAGTAAACTTGAAGGGTACTAATGCAGAAGCTATAGCAAAAAGCATGTACTCATCTAATCCAGAATTAATGAGATTATTGGCTCAGGTTTATAAGCTCAAAAAAGATGTTACAAAACCTATTACTCTTGATCAAGCTTTTGAAATTATTGTCTCAGGTGCTGATTCAGGATTAGTAAGGACGTGGTTAGCTAATAATATTTCTGTAAGTAATTGGCTTTTAGTAAAAGCATGTGCTTATGGAAATGAGCTTGTTGTAGAGAAGTTACTAGCAATACCAGGTATTAATAGTAATGCTCAAGATGAATATAACCTTACACCTCTAGTGGCTGCTGTTGTTAATAAACATACTGCTATTGTAAAAAGGTTGCTCTTATATGATAATTCAAACATTTACAAACAAAATACCAAAAACCTTAATTGTATTTCGTCTACCCTTCTAGGGTTTGCACTTCTTAAAGGAAGGGTAACAATTTTCAAGATCTTATTAGATGTTTGGCCTAAAGAGATAACCCCAAATCATCTGGGAGATGACATTCTTAATGAAGCATGTAGATTAGCACCTACTTCGCCAGGCATTTTTGACTGTCTAGCAATTATTCCCTTTGGTAGTAGTCTGTTAGAAGGTATAGCCGATAGATGCCTTGAGTTTCCTATTGAAAAAAATAATTTTATGAAACTTATGCCCTTATTAATTAGGTTGCCTGAAAGTTCTATAGATAAGCTTATTGAAAAGGCTGTTGATAGAGATAATGTGGATGCTTTACGCATTCTTCTAACTCTAAATCATACTCTTTCACCTACGGATCTTTTAAGATTATCTTTATCATTTAATAAGAATGCAGTGTATAGCTATAT
Organism: Candidatus Dependentiae bacterium; assembly: GCA_013821315.1. NCBI lineage: Bacteria > Candidatus Babelota bacterium. The sequence continues at coordinate 23,574 of JACDHA010000014.1, forward strand.
TATGGAGCATTACACGGTAGATTTTAAGAAAAAATTCAGTGATAACGAAGTAATGAGCAACATAGCTTATTATAATAATAACACTCCGTTTATAGATTCCTTGTGTGATAAAATGTACAAAAACAGCTTAGATGAGCAGGCAAAGAGTATCTGTGTACAAGAAGATCCTGCTATCAGAGGGAGCTCTAGCTTATTGCGTGATGCTACATTGTTGAAAATTGCAAACAAACATAACATGCTGCCTAATGAGTGTGAAATGAACTCCCAAGAGGGCAAGGAAATTTTAAGTATAATAAGAAGTTATAATTATGTACCAGCAGTACAGTTAATAGAAAAATTTGATGAAGCTCATGATCTTTCTTTGCTTCTTATAGCAGCATGCCAAGAAGGGCATAGAGAACTTGTTGAATTATTAGTTGCAAAGCCTTCTGTGGATGTCAACTGCACTGCTGCTAATGCTGTAACACCACTAGAAGCAGCTATTGCAGCAGGTCATTATGAGATTGTAAAACTTTTATTATCTGTGCCTACTATACAAATTCATAAACCAGGTATACGTGAGGGAAGTATTCCCTTTGAAACAGCTATAAAGCATAATCAAATAGATATAGTAGAGTTATTTCTTCAGTCAAGCTATTTTAAACCATTAAATGAAAGTAAGACCCGAGATATTATGTCCTATTGTGTGTTCAAGGGTTCTCTTGAGATAATTGAACTATTAGTGCGTAATAATTTTTTTGATTGCCATGACTTAAACAATGCAGGACCAATGCTCAAAGCTGCTGTTCTTTTAAACAATATACCTCTAACAATTCTTTTACTTACTATGTTTGATACTAAGACTACAAAAGACGTCATTGGTACAGCTCTTTGTGAAGCGTGTTATACTTCTAACAAAGAAATAATAAGTGTGTTAATAAGATCATGCGATAGTATAACTATTAATTATCTTAAAGAAGGTAAGCATAATCCTCTTATGATAGCTGTAGCACGTGGTAGAAAAGATATTGTTGAATTATTACTCTCCTGCAAGGAGTTCTCTATAGGCTTAAACTTAAAAAATGCTCGGGGTGAAAATGCTCTATTTATAGCTTTAGCTTGTGGTGAATACGAAATTGCACAGTTATTAGTACAGTATGGAGCGTCAATTGGTAAAAAAGAAAATGCATCTAAAAAAACGGTAAAGTTATATGCTTTTCTTCAACAGTTGCCCCGTTTAGACCATTAAAAATTAAATTCGTTAGAAATATAAATGAATATGTATGGGATAAGCATTTTTATGCTTTTAACTCCCTTTGCAGGCTATGCGATTCGGCGATCTAGCGCTAACTGGGTTAGCTCTAAATAATCCTACTGTATTAGAAATAGCACCGTTACTTTTAGCTAAAAATATAAATAAAACAAATCAAGATAAAGTTGGAAGTTCGTTGCTTCACATTAGAGGTAAAGGCAGAGTGCGTCCTCATACAGAATCTGTGCTGGCGTTACTACTTGAGTATGGTATTTCGCCTAATACTCAAGATGCTCTTGGCTACACACCTTTGTATTGGGCAAGTGCTAACCATAAATCAGGGTTGGTATACTATGGAGCTAACCCTTTTATAAAAACAAGCCTAGTTGGTAAAAGTGCTTTAGGTCTTGCCCGCTCTAGGGAGCCTCAAGCTCTAAATACAACACTGGAAGATCAGCAACAGGTTATAGCAATGCTTGAAAAAGCTCTTATAAAGGGCAAGCAAGGTGTAATGCTCTTCGTTTTAAAAACTAAAGCAACTGTCGTGCAACCAGATGCTAATCTGATAAATAGCTTTTTAAAGGCTACTGCTCTGCAAGGCTGGTTTGGTGGCTGTTTTGCTGCGTTCTGTAATAGTCAGCAAGATCTTTTTATAGTAAGGATCTTTATAATCTTCTTGTTGCAAAATGCCTGAGGCTTTATCAAGTGAACTAAGGCCCGTTTTATTTTCCATAAAAATATTTGAGCTTGCTTTAAGGAGCTTTTCTACCTTTTCAGTGGCTCCCTCGTCTAGTGCTCTATGTAGTGGGGTGTTCCCTTGATTGTTTTGAATATGTATGCCAGCGCCATATTCAAGTAATAAACTTACTATTGCGGGATCGTTTGCTAAATGAAGTGGAGTATTCCCCTCATTATCTTGATCGTTAACAGGTGTATGCTTCAGTAGTAAAAGTTGTACTACGTCTTCTTGAGCACTGATCGTGTCACCATTGCAGTTGAAATGTAAGGGGGACTGACCATGATTGTTTTTAATAGTGCTATCAGCATCATTATCAAGCAATAATAGTACCATGTCCTTATCATATGTTAGGTGCAAACAGGTGTTGCCATTTCTGTCTTGACTATTGGGGTTTGCACCTGCACGTAATAATAATTTTACAATTGCTATGTCTGAATGTGTAGCTGTTTGAACTGCGACAAGTAGGGGTGGTATGTTATAGGTATTATCGCTACTGTTCTTATCTGCACCAGAACTTAAGGATTTGGCTACCCGATATATATCATTATCTTGAATCGCTTTTATAAGCACATCATTTAAATTTAAGCTATTAAAGAGTAAATTATATATTTTTACTAATTTTGCTTGTTCCTCGTAGGTTAAGTTTTCACTGTCAGTTGATTGATCTTCAAGTATGTTAAAGGTAGTTTTATGACGATTGTTTTTGATTAAGGGCCTAGCTCCATAGGTAAGTAATAGCTTAACCCTTGAAAATAAGTTAAAAAGAACTGCTTTATGTAGTGGTGTATTACCTCGAATGTCTTTTGCATTACAATTAGCTTTGTAAGAAAGTACTATTCTTGCTGCACGATTAGTTGATGCCCAATGCAGTGCAGTGCTCCCACTTGTACCGGTGCCGTTAACTAAAGCTCCTTTGCGCAGTAACAGTTTTATTATTTTGCTGTCTGGATTTGTATGTTTACTACATGCAAGTACTAGAGGAGGTACATTGTATTTGTTTGTGTGACAATTGAGGTCAGCCCCTATACGCAAAGACAATTGTACATTACTAAAGTCGTTATCTTCAATTGCTTTTATAAGTCTTTCATCTGGTTGCATAGTTAAAATGTTGCTGCTAATGAACACTAAAAATATCACTATAAAACTATGTCTATTCATAGTAACGCCTTTTTCTGTTTAAAGTAGTACTACAAGATGATTACTAATAAGTACTACACTATTTTAGTGTTAAAATACATAGTTTATAGACTTAGTTATACTTTGTTAAGATAACAGTAAAAAATGTTAAGTAACTGTTTGTTTTATAGGGCTATATTGGGATTAGTTTTTTGAATACACGTAGCCTGCAATAGTTTTTGCTATATCCTTAGATAACTCAGTCGAGGTAGTTGCGTAAGCGGTTGCTCCCGTTAACCTATGCGCCAATCGTACCTGATTAAGATAATCACCTAATATCTTACCTATAATTTGATACGGTTTTTCCTGTGTTGAAGCGTATTTTTCTTGAGCTAATGCACCATACTGGCTTAATAGGTAAGGTGAAGGCTTTACTTTTTGTAATAATTCTCGAACTAATACTGGGCTGCCAAATGCAACAGCTTTACCGAGAGTATTTTCATCTGGAGTTGCTTTTGTTTTATTTAGCAATTGTATGTATTCCTCTATAAGTTTAATAATTTCTTGTTGCTTAGCTTCATTTACCTGTGTTTTCCATGACTCTGGTAAAGTGGTATATAATTTAGCAAAATCCAATGCTGTCTGGCCGTGTACATCCTTTATAAGTGGATTAGCATTTGCTTGAAGAAGCAATTTTATAATACTTTTATTAGGAGAAAATGTAACTAGGCTTGAATGAAGTGGTGTTTTTTTGTCTTTATCAGTTGCGTTAACTTCTGCGCCAGCATCAATTAGCATTTGTATTATATTTAAATTATTAGTATCTACTGCCCTAAAAAGAGGCACCTTTCCCATGTCAGCTACTTTATTGACATCGGCTTTTGCATTAATAAGTTTTTTTATTATAGTTGGGTTACTATATACTAGAGCTTGATGAAGTGGTGTCCAATCAGTGCCTGGATCTATTTTATTAACATCGACTTTTTGAGCTATGAGCTCGTCCACTTGGTGTTCATTGTTTGACTGTAGTGCTTTGATAAGCTCTTTATCTAAATCTGAGGTAAAAGTGAACTCACATAAGGCTATGAGAGATAAAAATAGAGTTTTATTCATTATAGTACGCTTTCCGTTATTTTGAAATTAATTATAGCCTGCTACTATAATTATAATTCAAATAGAAAGCATAAATCAAGGACTAGGTTAGCGATATAAATTTATGCATGTGTTTTCGTGAAGATAATAAATAAAATCATTATATTAATAATAAATTCGCATAATTATTTACTCAAAATTAAACCCATACAGAAACTTAAAGACTCAATCATGGATAAATTTGACAATATGAAATTTTAATGTTATTATTAAAAGTAATTAAGGTTAAATTATGCAATATTATCTGGTGCTACAGAGCTTTTGGTGTACTTTAAGAGTAACAAAAGCCAGTGATTACAGTTTCATTTTAGATTACTTAAGACGAAGAGCTTCTATAACTAGGAGCTCTTTTTTATGTGTGGTTATCTGTGTTTTTGATTTTAGAATTAGCCAAGACACTGCAAAACATGCCCTGGTTAATTCTAGCTTTTTGTTAGCAGCACTCTTCTTCAGAAGTACATTCTTGTTTGGCTATAAGCGATTTTAGGGTTTCTTTAAGTTTATTCATAAGCTTTTTTTATAAGATTTTATAGGAAGTTCTTCCATATCTTGAAGGAGTAGCTGTTGGTTTTCTGCTAATGTATTTATGTCTTCGTTAATGTCTTCTATATAGTCTGTCAATGTGTTTTCTGCGCTTAGGCGTAACGTGTTTTTGCCCTTGGCTAGTGTTAATGATCCGCTCAGTAAATCTATAAATCCATTATAGCCATCTGTTACTCTGAAGTAAGAGTTGACTCGTGGCCAGTACTCTCAGTGTCTATGAAGTCTATACTTTTCTAGAGCAATAGGACATGGAGGATAGTTTGGTTATAGTTTATAAGTTAGGTTTAGTTTATAAACTATTTCGTATAATTATTATTAGTCTTGAAATATGCTATTAAAAAGCAAAAGAGTGCCTTTCGCTTTAATGGTATTGTTTTATTTAATGTTGTTATTGTAATTGCTATCGGCACTCTTTTGCTCGATGTCTTTCTTTATAGAAACAGAACAAATAAACAAAAAATAATGACTTAAAAATTATTATAAAAAAGATCAACAAGAGAACTAGTAAGATAAATAAAGAATAGTAAAGATTAAGGAGAAAATAAATGTATACTAGTTTAACTTTTGGTCAAGTTTGTACCTTATTAGAAGTTAGAAGAAAGCATGATAAATAATAGGGTAAATAAATTGTTAGCTTTTAATGTGATAATGAGAAGTAGGATAAATGTGGAGAAAAAAGAGAAAAGGGGGCAAGAGAATTTCTGACCCACATTGATTTGGTGTTTTGTTGTTTGTCTCCATAAATCAGAGCTTATATTTTCATTATAAAAAATACCATACATTCTAAAAATAAGGTAATTATGGCCAAACTGGCGATTGCATTAAAATAGAACATGTTGTTTTTTCTATTTTTCAAGAGAAGATATTTTTTTCTTATAAGTAAGTATGATTCTATTTAATTATTTATCAAATGCTTATGCTGATTAAAAATAATTATAGATAAAAGTTAGGCCAGCATCTTAATCATTGACAATTTGGCAATTTTTTATCTATAATTAACTAAGAATAAAAATAAATATAATATTATCTAAGGAGTAGGAATGAATAAATACCTTTTAATGGTTATACTAGCACTATTTGCTCGATCTTTTGGTATGTATAGTACAGACAAAGATGCCCAGGTTCAAATATGGCAACGATTGCAACAACGTCTTAATAACCCTGAAAACTTCAGAGATTTAACTGCTCGTCTTAATAATCCAGAAAATTTTAGGCATTCAAATGCACGTCTTAGCGATCCTGAAAATTTTAGAGACCTAAATGCTCGTCTTAATGACAGAAGTAATCCTGTATGGCAGCAGTTAGAAAATCGTCTTAATGCAAGGTTTCCGCAAAGCTCACCTGTGCCTAATGCTCAGCAGCAGCCAAGTGCAGGTCAGCCTTTTGGCCACTATTTTAGTAGTAACAGTAATCCAAGTGCTACTAGTGTGCAACCGCGAATGCCAAGTATATATCAAAGTGCTGCTCCTTATCTAAGTGGAAATAGTAATCCAAGTGAAAGCGCTATTGAGTCTCCTGTACCTAACATATCGCCAAATATCTCTTCAGGCTATAGATATTCAAACATGAGCCCACTAGTAGTTGCGCCAAATAGACTAATTGGTTCTAGTAATGTTAATCAGTCTAGCAGGACAGCCATTGAGTCTTTGCCTGTTGCATCATTTTCTGACATCTATCAACAACCAGACAGCACTATCAAAAAGTTAGAACAACATGCTACTAGCAGTACCAGTAATAGCAATAGTGATTCATCTGCTGTAAGTACTGATCCTATACAGCAAAAAATTTTTGAAGCAATCAAAAATAATGATTTAGATGCACTTAAGACCTTGATGGCCGAAGCAAGCAAAATTTACGTTGATGAATTAGGTAACACTCAATTACACTATGCTGTTAGTGTATCTAATGTAGATCCTAATATCGTTGATTTCTTTATAGGGCTTAACCCTAAACTATTATCTGTTCGTAATAAAGCTGGACAGTTACCTATAGAGCTTATACCTAATAATCGTGAAGATCTTGTAGAGCTTTTTCTACCATTTTTAGATATTAATATTTAAAAAGCAATGAGATAAAGAGAGTGATAATTAAATTTAAATAAAAATAACAAGGAGATAAAATAATGAAGAATTGTTTTTTACTGGTATTAAGTTGTGTGCCATTTGTATCTTTTAGTATGGATCGATCTCAAGAGTTGTTAGATGCAGTAAAGCAGCGTGGCGCTCCACAACGATTACAGCAACTATTGGCTCAGGGTCTAAATGTTAATGCTGTTAACGATCCAATTCAGCGGTACACAGCATTGCACTATGCGGCACAAAGGAATAATATAGAATACATGAAAATTTTGTTGGAAGCTGGAGCTGCTATAGACGCTATGGTTGAAAATCGCAAAACTCCGCTCCATTACGCATCAGAGTATGGATATCCTGATTCAGTTAAATTTTTATTGCAAGCAGGGGCTAATCCATTATTAAAGGATGAGCGAGGGGCTACAGCTAGAGATTATGCTCGTACTCCTGAAATTGCAAAAATATTGCAAGATGCTATGAATGCAAGAGTAACCCAAGTCAAAAATGAAAGTAACAGAAACTCCAATAGTAATCCTTCAGTTACACCGGCTATGCCAAGTAGTGCAACTATATATAATGATCCTGTCTCAAGTAGTGTAAGTCTTCCTTCTGGGAATAATCAAGGTGCTGCCTCTGTGACAGATAACTCAAATAGTAACAGTACTGCTCCTGTTAAGCTTGAAAGCTCTGAACAACAGCAAGTATTTAGCATAATTAAGGAAAATAATTTAGATAAGTTAAAAGAACTAGCAGCGCGGGTGGCAATTCCTCAAATTGATGAACAGGGTAATAATCAGCTACATTATGCTGTTAGTATATCTAATGTAGATCCTAATATCGTTGATTTTATTATAGGACTTAATCCAGAATTAGCTACCATGCGAAATAAAGCTGGAGCATTACCAGTTGAGTTAGTACCGGATAATCGAGAAGACTTGGTGGAACTTTTTTTACCATTTTTAGATTTTAAATAAATAGGGTTATAGCATAGTCATCATCTGTAACTATATTATTAGGTCATAAAAGTATACTGCTGCTCTTATGACCTATAGTCTCTTTGGTTGTACCTAGCAAGCGCTAAGTAGTTACTTGTATGAGGCTGGAAGTCAAGTCCAACTTTCCAGCCTCATAGGCTTGGTATTCAGTTAAAGAGTATAGTTGATTATGATAGCAATTATAAAAAACATTGGAAGGGTTTAATTCTAAATTAGCAGTGGTGGTGAGGCCATTTGATATAAAAAAGAGCTTAGGGTTTAATTCTAAGCTTATTTTATATACTATATAAAATAAAAATTAACTTTTGATTTAGATAAATTAAAAGTTAAACTAAAAATGGTAGAAAAAGTTCTATAAGATCGTCGCGGTCACCAGGTATAAGCTCTATAGGTAATCGCCCTGATTTATTACGCATAGACAGTAATTCTTTATTAAGGCTGATAATAAAGGCAACAATAGCTGGATGTACATTGGGTAGAGTAACAGCATAGTGAAGCTGTGTATTGCCCAATCCATCTATATGAAGCTTGCTTGCTTCACTTGCCATTTCTTTAAGCTTATCCATAAAAACCTGCGGTTGTAAGGAGTCAATTTTAGCTGCAGGGGGATTGACATTACAAGATTGCACGGGCGCTATCGGGCTAACCGGTGTTATGCTTTTGCTTTGCATAGCATGTTGTACAGGTTGCTGGTGCTCTTGGAGCATCTGGGCAATTACTTTTTTGTTTTCTATCTTTTCAGGAATGTCCGACTTGTCTGGCTGAACCATATCTAATGCTGTTTCACCTTGTTGATTTTTAATGGAAGGATCAGCACCCGCTTGCAGGAGTAGTTGTACAATGTCTGTATTGCCATGTATAGCAGCGTAATGGAGTGGTGTCCAGCCATTTTTATTTGGCATGTTAGGATTGCCTCCCTTAAGGAGCAGTTGTACTATTGCTTTATTTTGACCCATAATAGCATAATGGAGTGGTGTCTTGCCAAGTGTATCAGTAGCATTGGGATTGGCGCCTTTATCAAGTAATAATTGCGCTACGTTAGTATGGCCTTTTTCAGCAGATCTATGGAGTGGCGTAGTGCCAACAACATTAGCCGCATTGGCGTCGGCGCCTTTATCAAGTAACAGTTTTGCTACGTTAGTATGGTCACGTTCAGCAGTGTAATGGAGTGGTGCGTGGCCTTGACTATCAACCGTCTCTTTACTTGCACCTTGTTTAAGTAATTCGTCAACCCGATGCGCATCGCCTATCCGAGCTGCTGCGAGCAATTGATCGTCGAGTTTAGTGGCGCCTTGGTTGAGTAACTGTGTTACCCGACGTGCATCGCCTGCTTTAGTTGCTTCGAGCAATTTATCGTCGAGCTCCCGTGGACTGAACAGTGTGAAAGTGCTGAGTGGTAGGAATATGAGAGAAAGGAATAATTTGTTCATGGTTTATCCTTTTGTAAGTGTATGGCATATCCAGCGATAGTTGTGGCAATATCAGATGGCAATGGTGGTGTTGCGCGTATTAGCGCAAGAGCGTTATTATAATCCCGTAACAGTTCCCCTATTTGTTTGTAAATAGCCTTTTTTGATTGAGCAAGCTGATTTTGGGCAAGATTGCCCAGAGCGGATATCTGTTGTTGTGTTGGTTTAAGTTGTGCAAGTAGCTGTTTAACTAAAGAGGTATAGCCACCGTCAACAGCTTTGCTTAATGTTTCGTGCGTGGAATTACTGTTGGCTTCTTGGTGTAGTTGCTGGTACTCTTGGAGCATCTGGACAATTGCTTTTTTGTTTTCCTTTGTTTTGGAATTTTCATATTGTCTTGGCTCACTTATTTCTAATGCTATCCAACCTTCGTGACTTTTAATGGAAGGATCAGCATCCGCTTACAGGAGCAGTTGAGCTAGTTCTGTATAGCCAGATGAAGCAGCAATATGGAGTGGTGTATAGCCAAATCGATGATCAGTCGCATTGACGTTGGCACCTTTATCAAGCAGTAGTTGCGCCATGTCAGTAAGGCCACGATTAGCAGCCCAATGGAGTGGTGTATAGCCACGGTAAGTAACTGCATTAGGATTGGCGCCCGCTTGGAGTAGTTGCTCAATCTGTTCCCTAGTGCCTAGTTGAACTGCTTTGAGTAATTGACTGTCCAGATCTTGCTGATTGGTCATGGCTGTACCTTGGAGAGGTAACAATAGGAGGGCAAGAAAGAGCTTGTTCATATAATTTCCTTTAGTAATATTATTCTTATTAGTTTCTTTTAGCATGCCAATAGTGTTTGCTAGTTATCAATAATGTGATAGCAATTATAATCAACATTGGCAGGGTTTAATTCTAAATTACTAGCAGTAAGGAGTAATTTTTTTAGGATTAATGGCCTTTACTATCATTTTAACACAGCTTGTTTATTTTATAACATTCAATATATTATAAAAAGACGATATTGTTTTATCGTAATGATTAATAAAATTAGCTAAATTAGGTATGCTTTTATCAAGCCAACGGTAGATTATTGTCCTTGGGCATAAGTAGCAATATAAGAAGCTAATTCTTTAGGTAATTGAATATCTGTTATAACTACATCATCATCAGCTGGTCTTTTCTTACTTAGCTGCGCAGCAGAAGCGGACTTGTACATTTCTTGGGCAGATCGTCGTGCTAATGCAAAGCGTAAAGCGTATTGCTTGAACTCTTGACCCATGTACTTATAAACTAGCTTGTTGGTTTGTTGGTATAAGCTTTGTAGTCGCTGGTTATAGTGAGCAATTTCTTGTGCTGTTAATTGCAGCTTTGGTAATAGTTTTTTAACAATAAATAAATAACCGAGTCCAATAGCCTTATCCAAAAGCTCTTTAGTCGGTTGCGCATCAGCAGTAAGGTCTAGCTCATTGTAGTTTCGCAAAAGCTTTATTATTTCCTCTTGATTGAGCACTTGAGCTAGCTGGTGGCCGCTATTGAATTGTTCGGCTGACTGTAATGGCGTATAACCCTTGTCGTCTTTTACATTAGGATTAGCTCCAGCGGCAAGTAATGCTTTTATAGCCTCACTATTTGCACTGTAGGCAGCATTGTGTAATGGCGTATAGTGATTCTCATCAGCAGCATTAGGATTAGCGCCAGCGGCGAGTAATTCCTGTACTTGTTGCGTATTGCCATTTTGAGCAGCTTGAAATAGCTGGATATTAAGATAGTTGGTTTGTCTATAGAGTTGTTGTAACAGCTTGTTGTAGCTTGTAAGATCTGCTACAGTCAGTTGTAGCTTAGATAACAGTTTCTTAGCGATAGGTGCATACCCTTGCTCTAGTGCTTTATCTAGTAGCTCTTTGGTAGGATTGGCATCAGCAGCGTGCTCTAACTTTATATATTCTTCCAGTATTTGTATTGCTTTATCATTGACAGCTCTGCCAGCCGCCCTAGCACTTTTAGCAAGTTCTAAAGGCGTCCAGCCAACAAAGGTTGTGACATGAGGATTAGCGCCAAGGGTGAGTAATTTTTGTACTTGTTGTGCATTGCCGTTGTGAGCAGCATCGATTAGCTGACTATCAAGATTATTCATCCCATACAGACAGGAGAAAAAGGGTATAATAAGGAGTAATTTTTTCATAAATGCCTTTCTTTAGTAGAATCGTTTCTTATTATTGTACGCTATTTATTTCATATTGTCAATAAAATTGGGATAAAATAGCTAGGATGATCCTATTTGGGTGATTGAGCGAATGGGGCTCTTATGCTCTCTTTGTTGCAATAAAAGGCAGTCCTTACTAGCTTCTCGAAGCTACTCATCTAGATCGTTCATGCTGCGCGTGGTATCATGAGCAATAGTTTTTCCTATAGAGCCGTTTTTAATATAGTGACTAAGTCTGTATAGTACATAGAGCCTTGATCAGGGTGGCTATCATTAATAAGAGACCTGACCAATCAAGTGTGGATACATTAAATTTGAACCCGAGTAATTGACTAAATGAAATAAGCCTTTATGCTTATAAAAATAACTACTCTAAAAATAAGGTTAAAACTATGCAAAAATTACTAACACTTTCAGTTATCCTTCTCTTTACACAATCACATGCCACAGAATTGACCGATGCCATACGCACGAACGATAGACATAAAATAGAGCAGTTGCTCGCACAATCATCCACCATTATTGATACACCTGATAGCTATGGCGACACACCGCTCATACATGCTGTTAGCGATAATAAAAAAGAACTCGCGCACCTGCTCCTCGAGAATGGTGCGGATATTAATAAACCTAATAACAATGGCCAAACGCCGCTCCATACAGCTCTCTATTATTCCAACAAAGAACTTGTGCAACCGCTCTTGCAGAGCGGTGCTAGTCCTTTCATTAAAGACGAAGAAGCAAAAACGGCTCTTGATACTCTGCGAGTAGATAACCCTTATTGGTCTTCTGAAGAAAAGCAGCCACTGATAGAACTGGTTGAGCAGTATATGCGGCTGTTTCAAGAAGTGCAGCATAGCCCTACTATTGATACACTTAAAAAAGCGGTACAGCTTGGCTATCCAGGGTTGGTTAAACAGCTTCTCAAGAAGATCAAGCCCAACATTAAACAGATACGTCAGGTAGGCCAATTGGCACAGCAAGAGTACAACCAAACCAACAATGAGGCTTTTACAACAACCAAAAGAGTACTGACCGATTACATGCATGCCCTTATGCTCGCCCATGCCGAGCCAGGGATTCCCGCCGACATACTGCCGGCCGATATTCTGCATGTTATTGCTGGTTATGCCGTATAATACATAGTTAGCTTGCTAACCAGAGAATTGCGCCCCAGTTGCACAGCTGGGGCTTTTGTTTTAAAGCAGAGTCGGATTTTACTAGTTTTAATGCTCCAGGATGCGTTTGTTTTTTTGTACTAGTTTTGTATGAGTTGGTGGTAAATAATTGATCCTGGGGCTTTTATTGTGGTGTTTATTTTTGCTCACGATGTCTTATTATTTTTTCTATCTACTTTTTTATTTTTTATTCTCTTTTACTAGCATATTTGACTATAATAAATTGACTGGCACGTTTGTTTGGATTTAGCCTGCTTTTTTTGATGATGCTCAAAGCGGCTTACTTACAAGCTTTTTGACAGCCATTGCATGTCCTAAAAGCTCACATTACAGACATGCAGACCTTTGGCATTATTAGTTAATTGAGCAAAAATGATTTTAGATAAATAGTAGCTTAAAAGCATATCAATACTTTCATTAAGACCGCCCCTGCAATTACATCATGGTTGAGCGATATGTAATTTAACATTTAACTTTTTGCAAATGAGCTCATACTTGGCATTTGATCTACTATTACCCTATGGTTTAGGACAATAACTTTATCTCTTGCAAAGTCTTATAGGTACTCTTATTGCCCGACAATATTTTAATCCCAATTCGATAATGTTATTATAGAGCTATGTAGTAAAGAAAAGCAAAAACTCCAGTTGTGTAACTGGGGCTTAATTCTATAATTAGCAAACTAACTATTTATTACAACGTGTGGCCAGCAATAACATGCAGCATATCGGCCGGCTGTGGTGACTCGGCATGGGCGAGCATAAGGGCATGCATGTAATCGGTCAGTATTCTTTTTATTGCTTTAAAGGCCTCATTCTTAGTTTGAGCAGAGCGCTGATGGGCCAGTTGGCTTAACTGTCGTACCTGTCTAATACCGGGAGCAAGCTTTTTCAGAAGCTGTTTAACTAACGCTGGGTAGCCATGTTCCACCACTTTGAGTAGCGTGTCATAGTTAGGGCCCTGCTGCATTTCTTTAAAAACAGCCACATAGGGCCCAAGCAGTTGTATCAGTGGCTGTTTTTCTTCAGGAGTGTAAATGATACTTGCCAGCAAAGCATCCAGAGTCGCTTTTCCTTCTTTATATGCAATGAAAGGATCAGCACCGTTCTCTATAAGCAGCTTCACGAGTTCTTTATTGGTAGTATTAACAGCAGAATGGAGCGGTGTCCGGCCTTGGTTAGTAGGCTTATTTGTATCGGCACCTTTAGCGAGGAGCAGCTGTACTAGCTCTTTTCTGTTGCATATAACAGCAAGATGGAGCGCTGTTTGACCATCATTATTAGGCGCATTGACATCAGCGCGTTTATCGAGGAGCAGCTGCACTAGCTCTTTGTTGTTGAATCTAACAGCATAAATGAGCGGTGGAGCGCCATAGCTATCAGGTGTATCAATAATGGTGGGTGATTGTGCAAGCAGTTGCTCTACTTTTTGTCTATCGTTTTTACGCATAGCATCAGTTAACTCTGTACCCTGCGCTTGTAGAGAAACAAATAGTAATGGTAGAAATAGTTTTTTCATGCTTGTATTCTTTCAATTTAGTTTTTTGATCGTTATTGCTTTATTCTAAATTTGTTGTTTTTATTTTTCAATTGCCAATTAAACATGCATTACAGAAGGTGTTTTTGCATATTTAATCCTCTAATACTGCATTTTTATTCTAGTCCACACTTAATTAACTATATTATAATATATTCAATATGTCAATAAAGCGCATTGAGGCGACATTATCTAGTAATTAAAAATAAAATATTTTTTTATTTTTAATGATTTTAGAAACTAAGATTTAGGATACTATTGGTTTAATGCCAATGCTTTACTGATGTTTTTATTCTATCTTACAGCTGCCATTCTTTCCCCTTCTCCCCTTTTATCTTTTCCCTAATCTACTTTATTCTTTTTTTATCTTTATATATTAAAAATATAAAGCTTACAATAAA